>DAIPLE010000036.1:0-6071 GCA_036769425.1 Actinomycetota bacterium | reverse complement strand
CGAACGGTGGCAGTTCTCCACCTTCTTGGTGCCCGGACCGCGGTAGCCCACCAATCCGGCTCTTCGGAAATGAGCGGGGTGTCAGGCATCCCCGACGCGACACAGGGGCTGCGCGACCTTCCGACGAGCCACGGAACGTTCTTCCAGAGCGCGGGAGCGCCAGGACCGGGACGGTTCGCCGGGGCCAGACTCGTGGGGTGTCAGTCGCGGATCCCATCCTCGCGGCCGTCGTCCACCGGCTCGTCGCGGCCGGTTGCGTCGCCGCCGGCGAGGAGGCGGCCGAGTTGCTCGCCGCCGCCCCCGACGAGCCCACGCTGGAGGCGTGGCTTTGCCGGCGGGAGCAGGGTGAGCCACTGGCCTGGATCACCAGCACGGTCCTGTTCTGCGGCCTGACGCTGCACGTGGCGCCAGGCGTCTATGTCCCCCGGATCCAAAGCGAGGAGCTGGCCCGCCGCGCCGCGACGCTGCTCACGGCCAACGGCCGGGCGGTCGATCTCTGCACCGGCACCGGTGCCGTCGCCGCTCACCTCATGGCGCAGGTCCCGACGGCCGCGGTCATCGGTATCGACGTTGACGTGCGAGCGGCCGCCTGCGCGCGGCGCAACGGCGTACCAACGGCGGTGGCCGACCTCGCCGAGCCCCTACGCAGCCACGAGGGGTTCGACCTCGTCACCGCAGTGGCACCGTACGTCCCAACCGACGAGCTCCAGCTGCTACCGGCAGACGTGCAACGTTACGAACCTCGCCTCGCCTTCGACGGCGGTGCCGATGGCCTCGACCTCGTCCGGCGGGTCATCGCTGCGGCCAGCCGTCTGCTACGCGCCGGCGGGTGGTTGCTGATCGAGGTAGGCGGGGATCAAGACGAGGCGCTGGCCCCGACCCTCGCCGCAACCGCCTTCGACCTCGTCACGCCCTGGTGGGACGACGACGGTGACCTACGGGGAATCGCTTCCCAAGCGACCGGCTCGGGAACGTAAACAAGCGCTTCGGAAATGAACGGGGTGCCCGACACCCTCCTCATTTCCGAAGAGCCACCAATCCCCCGACCGGAACCATCCGGGCACGAGCCATGCCCCGCGCCGGGGCGCGTGCGTCCCGGACCGCGGAGTCAACAGATGCAGTCCGGTCCGAGGAGGATGCGCAGCTCGGCGAACAGGCCGTTGGTGGCGTCGACTCGGAAGTCGTCGGCGAGCCGCAGGACCGTGGTGCGCTCGGGCCGCTCCAGGTGCACAAAGACCGGGCTCTCGCCGGGGTGGCGCCGCAAGACGTCGGTGAGCTTGTCGACGCGGTCGTCGGACAGCTTCGCCAGCGCCGTCCGAAGCCGGACCGGTGGTGCCCCGTCGAGGGAGATCTCCGGTCGGGTGAGCTCCATCGCGACGATCTTGGGCTGGTCGTCTCGACGGTCGAGGCGGCCCTTGACGCAGACGATGGCGTCGTCCTCGAGCAGGTGGCCGTGGTCGGCCATCGTCTTCGGGAAGACCATCACCTCGAGCGCCGCGCCCAGGTCTTCGAGCACGAAGGTGGCCATCAGGTCGCCCTTCTTGGTGTACTTGCGAGCGAGCGCGGTGACGATCCCGCCCACGGTGCGCAGCTCGCCTTCCCGAGCGTCGCGCAACTCGCCGAGGGTGCAGTCCGTGTAGCGGCGCAACACCCGTTCGGTGCCCAGGAGGGGATGGTCGCTGACGTAGAGGCCCAGCATCTCCTTCTCGAAGTCGAGGCGGGTCTTGCGGTCGAACTCGGACTCGGGGATCTCGACCCGCTCGGAGAGCCCGGGAGCGTCTCCTCCGTCGGTGGTGGCGTCACCGAAGAGACTCATGATCCCTGCTTCGCGTTCGCGTCGCCGGCTGACGGTCTGGTCGACGAGCGGCTCGAACACGTGCAGGAGACCTTGGCGGGGATGGCCGAGCGAATCGAAGCCGCCCGCCTTGATCAAGGATTCGATGGTCCGCTTGTTCAGCGCCGAGGGGTCGACGCGGCCACAGAAGTCGTAGAAGTCGCGGAACGGGCCGTCCTCGGTGCGGGCGGCGACGATCATCGCCGTGACTCCTTCCCCCACATTGCGCACCGCCGAGAGCCCGAAACGGATCGACCGGGGGCCGTCCCGCGCGACATGCACCGAGAAATCCGACACTGATTCGTTCACGTCGGGTACCAGGACGGAGATGCCGAGCTGGCGGCACTCGTTCAGGAACACCGCGGTCTGGTCTTTGTTGGTGCGAACGCTGGTGAGAAGGGCGGCCAGGTACTCGACCGGGTAGTTCGCCTTCAGGAAGGCGGTCTGATACGCGAGGTAGCCGTAGCCCACCGAGTGGGACTTGTTGAACGAGTAGTCGGCGAACGGCTCGATGGTGTCGAAGATCTTCTCGCCGAACGCACGGGCGTGGCCCTGCGCGACGCAGCCGTCGACGAACTTGGAGCGCTCCTGGACGATGAGCGAGCGAATCTTCTTGCCCGTCGCCTTGCGGAGGTTGTCCGCTTCTTCGAGCGTGTAGCCGGCGAGCTGCTGCGCGACGCGCATCAGCTGCTCCTGGTAGATCATGAGCCCGTAGGTGGGCCGGAGGATCTCTTCGAGATCCGGGTGGGGGTAGTCGACGAGGCGGCGACCGTTCTTTCGGTCGGCGTACTCGGTGTGCCAGTTCTGGGCCATCGGCCCCGGCCGGTAGAGGGCGACGAGCGCGGCGATGTCCTCGAAACTCGTCGGCGCCAGACGCTGCAGCAAGGCGCGCACCGGCGCGCCTTCGAGCTGGAACACACCAACGGTGTCGCCGCGACGGAGCAGGTCGAAGGTCATCGGATCATCGAGAGCGACGTGGTCGATGTCGGGGCGTTGCCCGCTGGAAGCCTCGACGAGGTCGAGAGTGATCTCGAGCACGTCGAGGTTCCGCAACCCGAGGAAGTCCATCTTGAGCAGACCCAGGTCCTCGACGCCGTGCATCTCGTATTGGGTGACGATCGGCGCGTCGGCGAGGTCGCGGCCCGGCTCCGGCTTGCGCTGGACGGGGAGGTACTCGGTCAGCGGTTCGCGGGTGATGACGACCGCGGCGGCGTGGATCCCGTCCTGGCGGCGGAGGCCTTCGAGACCCCGGGCGACGTCGATCACCCGACGGGCGTCGGGGTCCTCGCCGTAGAGCTCTCGGAGCTCGACGGCCATCTTGTATCCGTCGGCGTGACCGGGGACCGGTTCGAGACAGGCCTTCAGCGGCGTGTCGCGGCCCATGACCAGCGGTGGCATCAGCTTCGCGATCCGGTCCCCCATCCCGTATGGGTAGCCGAGCACCCGGGACCCGTCACGCACCGCGGCGCGGGCCTTGATCGTCGAGAAGGTGACGACCTGGGCGACATGGTCGGCGCCGTAGCGCTCCGCGGCGTACCGGATCATCTCGCCCCGCGAGCGGGAGTCGAAGTCCATGTCGATGTCGGGCATCTGGGCCCGGCCGGGGTTCAAGAAGCGCTCGAACAACAGGTCGTAGCGGATCGGGTCGATGTCGACGATGCCGAGGCAGTACGCCACACACGATCCCGCCGCGCTCCCCCGTCCTGGGCCGACGCGGATGTGTCGTTCCCGGGCGTAGCGGACGAGGTCCCAGACGACGAGGAAGTACGCCGAGAACCCCATCGTCTTGATGACGCCGAGCTCATAGTCGATGCGCTGCGCCACGTTGCCGGGAACCGGGTCGCCGTAGCGGTTCGTCGCGCCGTTGACGGTGAGCTCGCGCAAATAGGAATCCTCGTCATGGCCCGCGGGCGTCGGGAACGCCGGCAGCACCGCGTTGTCGAAGTCGATCTCGACGTTGGCGCGCTCGGCGATCAACAGGGTGTTGTCGCACGCCTCCTCGTAGTCAGCGAACAACGCCCGCATCTCGGCCGCGGACTTGAGATAGAACTCTTCGCCTTCGAACTTGAACCGTTTCGGGTCGTCGCGCGTGGACCCGGTCTGGACGCAGAGCAGCGCGTCGTGTGCCTCCGCGTCCTCCCGGCTGGTGTAGTGACTGTCGTTCGTGGCCAAGAGCGGCGCGTGCAGGTCACGGGCGATGCGCAACAGGCCGGGGTTGACTCGCTGCTGGTCGGTGAGCCCGTGGTCTTGGAGCTCGATGAAGAACTGATCAGGCCCCACGACGTCTTGGAAGCGGCCGGCGAGCTCCCGGGCACCGTCGTGGTCGTCGACGAGGAGTCGTTGACAGATCGCGCTGCCGAGGCAGCCACTCGTCGCGATGATGCCTTCGCCATACTGCTCGAGCAGCTCGAAGTCGACCCGGGGCTTGTAGAAGAAGCCGTCGAGGTACGCCAGCGACGAGATCTTGATCAGGTTGCGGTAGCCGGCGTCGTTTTCGGCGAGGAGCGTGAGGTGGAAGATGTCGTGGTCGTCGCGGCGGGGACGATCGAAGCGGCTGGTGGCCACGAAGTAGGCCTCCATGCCGATGATCGGCTTGATGCCGGTCTCGCGCGCCGCCTTGTAGAACTCGAGGACGCCGTACATGTTCCCGTGGTCGGTGATCCCCACCGCGGGTTGTCCGTCCGCGGCCGCGGTCGCGATCACGTCCGCGACCCGCGCTGCGCCGTCCAACATCGAGTACTCCGTGTGGAGGTGCAGGTGTGCGAACGACGTCTTCACGGTCCCCGTTCTCGCGCCCGCTCAGTTCTCCACAGGCTCTCGGGCACCCTGTGGAGAACTACAAGCGTGTAACTCCGAACCTACGCCGGGGACCGGCCGGCCGCAAGCGGTCGGCGTCAGGCCCGGCCGCGGCCGGCGACAAGGGGGACGAGCATCTCGGCCTCGGTCAGGGATCCGTGGGCCGAGATCAGCCCGGCCTCGCGCGGCAGCGCCGGGTCGATGTACGCGACCGGCCCTCGGGCTGCGACGACGACATCACCGACCCGACGGCGGGTCGCCGGCGACGGGGCGGGGCCCAGCCAGCCGCCCTCGAGCAGCTCGTCGCGGCCGAGCACCCACGCCT
The DNA here is from genome assembly GCA_036769425.1 of Actinomycetota bacterium. Lineage (GTDB taxonomy): Bacteria > Actinomycetota > Acidimicrobiia > IMCC26256 > PALSA-555 > PALSA-555. The sequence continues at coordinate 1,116 of DAIPLE010000036.1, read as the reverse complement.
CGGCGCCGTACAGGGCGGTGGCCGTGGTGAGGAGGTCGGGCGCCGCGCCGCGCTTGGCGTGGAGGTACCGGAACCGGCCGTCACCCGAGCCTCGTTCGAAGAGATCGGCGACCCCGTCGAGGTCGCGCCACCCGTCGGGGCCGACGTGCACTTGGCCGTGGTCAGAGACCACGACGAGCGCCGCCTCTTCGGGCAGCGCGTCGAGGAGGTTCCCGACGAGCCGGTCGGCGAACCGCAGCTCCGCGTCATAGAAGCCGTCGTGGAGGCCATGGGCGTGGGCGACGGCATCGACACCGTCGTAGTAGGCGTACACGAATGGGGTTCCGGCGGCGGCAAGACGCCGGCATTCCTCGACCAGGGACGACACCGCCTTCCACCCGTGGAACCGGGTGCCGCGCAGGTGCGCTTCGGTGAACCCGGTGGAGGCGAACTCGGCCTTCGTGACCACGTCCACCTCGCGGCCGAAGAAGGGAGGATGGCGCTGCACGGTGAACGGCTCCGGGGGGCGACGGCCGTTCGACGCCTGCCACGACAACACGTTGAGGATGATCTGGTCGACCAGGATCCGGAACCCGATGACGCCATGCTCCGCTGGGGGCCGACCGGTGGTGATGGAGGTCAAGGCGCTCGCGGTGGTCGACGGTGCGACGGTCGTGATCGGGCCCCCGGTCAGCTTCGTGACCTCAGGGAGCAGCTCGGGCCGGCCGGTGATCGCCTCCCAGCCGAGCCCGTCAATGACGAGGACGACCACGGTGCGAGCGGCGCGGGTCGGCTCCGGCAGCCACGGGACGTTGTCGCGCGCGCCGAGCAGCGCGGGGACGACATTCGAGAGGCCGGGCCCGTCGTAGACGGGCCGAACCGGTGCCGGGGGCTCCACCCGCTGAGGGTAACGGGACCCGGTCGAGTCGGTCTGACCCTTGGCGCCCGACGTGCGACCATGGTCGCGATGAAGGTGTCCACCCGGGGTGATTACGCGTGCCGAGCGTTGCTCTCCCTGGCGTTGCATGGTCTGGATCGGCCGACGTCGGTCAAAGAGATCGCCGAGCGGACCGCGCTCCCCCAGCCGTATCTGGAGCAGATCCTCCTCGAGGCGAAGGGGGCGGGGTTGGTTCGCTC
>DAIPLE010000035.1:0-13546 GCA_036769425.1 Actinomycetota bacterium | reverse complement strand
GTAGAGGCTCGCGACCTCGGTGTAGTGGCCGGGCTTGGCGTGCAAGGTGAACTCGGCGACGTACATGGGTGTCCCTTCGGAGGCGAAGGGCCTGATCTTAGGAAGTCGCTCGCGTGGCCGGCGCGAGGCGGCCGGCCGGGACCGAACGGTGTCGAGCACGCAGCGTCTACTCGTGGCGGAGCGCGGTGGTGACCTCGTGGTTGGCGTCTCGCCGTGGGGCGGGGCCCGATTCGAGGATCACTGTCCGAATCGTCGCCGTGCACGGGAAGGGCGGCTCGTAGTCGTCGCACACTGGGAACCCCCGGTCGTGCCCGACGAGGAGACCGGCGCCGCCGATCTGCCACCGGAACGGAAGATCAGCGGTCAACGCACCGTCGGCGACGACGGTGTCGTCGACTCGGATGGTCAAGGTCCCGCCCGGGTTCGCGCCACGCTGATACTCGACGCGTACGGCCCGTGACCCGGACGTGAGTGCCGCCTCGGCGGCGAAGCGGTGGTGGTACCCGAACACGCTGAACGCGACAACCGGCGCGCCGTCGAGCAGGTAGCACGCCCATCCGTTGTTCCAGTCGCCGAGCGCGCAGATGACGCCCTCAGCGCCGTGGGTGGGGACGTCGAGGTCGGCCTCGAGCACGAAGCCGCCGATCAACGATGGGATGGCGTCTTCGGAGACCGGTCCGCCCCCGGGGCGCAGCACGGCGCGCCGGCGGGGCCCGAACGGGGGTGGTTCAAGCGCGCCGAAGCGTTGGAGGAGGGTGTCGTCGAGGGGGAGCACCTGGTTGCGTCCGGCTTCGCTCCACCATCGGTCGGCGAGCTGGCGGGCCAGCGCGGGGTGTTCGCCGGAGCGGTCGTGGGCCTCGGAGAAGTCCTCGTCGAGGTCGAAGAGGGCCCAGTGGTCGGTGTCGAAGTCGCGGCTGCCTTCGAGCCGAGCGCGTTCGATGTCGAGCTGGTTGCCGATGTGGTCGGTGGTCGCCTTCCAGCCGTCGTGATAGATGGCACGAGAGCCGATCATCTCGAAGTACTGCGTGGCGCGGGGGCTGGGTGCTTCCTGGTCGGCGAGGGTTGGGAGGAGGCTGGCCCCGTCGACTGGTTGCTGGATGACACCGTCGACGCTGGTGGGGACGTCGATCCCGGCGGCGTCGAGGACGGTGGGGAAGATGTCGACCGCGTGGCAGAACTGGTGGCGGATCCCGCTCGGCTCGGTGATCCGGGCGGGCCACCGGGCGACGAGCGGGGTGCGGACGCCGCCCAGCCAGGTGTAGCGCTTCCACAGCCGCAGGGGTGTGTTCCCGGCCCACGCCCAGCCCCATGGATAGTGGTTGTAGGCCCGGAACCCGCCGAGCTCGTCAAGGTGGGTGAGGGTCTCGGTGGGGTCGTCGACGAGCTGGTGGGTGAAGCGATGCTCGTTGAGCGACCCGTACGGGCCACCTTCGGCGCTGGTGCCATTGTCGGAGCACAGCAGCACGAGGGTGTTGTCGAGGACGCCGAGGGTCTCGAGGTGGCTGATGAGGCGCCCGAGCTGCGCGTCGGCGTGGCTGAGGAACCCGGCGAAGGCCTCCATGAGCCGAGCGAAGAGGCGCCGCTCGTCGCCCGAGAGGTCGTCCCAGGCGTCGACCCACGGCGGCCGCGGGGTCAGGGTCGTCCCGGCCGGCACGACTCCCGAGGCGAGCTGGCGGTCGAAGGTTGCGGCCCGCCACGCGTCCCAGCCGGCGTCGAAGTGCCCGCGGTACCGCTCGATCGCGTCCCGCGGCGCGTGGTGTGGCGCGTGGGTCGCGCCGGTGGCGAAGTAGAGGAAGAACGGTTTTTTGGGTGTGGCCTGCTGTTGGTCCTGGACCAGGCGCATGGCCTGGTCGACGAGGTCCTCGGTGAGGTGGTAGCCGTCCATCGGGGAGCGCGGCGGCTCGATGAACCCGTTGTCGCGGACGAGCTCGGGCGTCCACTGGTTGGTGTCTCCTCCGAGGAACCCGTAGAAGCGCTCGAAGCCCAAGCCGAGAGGCCAACGCGCGAACGGCCCCGACGCGCTCTGCTCCCAGCGGGGCGCGAGGTGCCATTTGCCCACCGCGAAGGTGCTGTACCCGCCGTCGCGGAGGATCCGCGGCAACGCGGCGGCCGACGGTGGGATCCGCCCGTTGTAGCCCGGGAATCCGGTCGGCACGTCGGTGAGGAACCCCATGCCGACCGCGTGGTGGTTGCGACCGGTGAGCAGACAAGCCCGGGTCGGCGAGCACAACGCAGTGACGTGGAAGCGGTTGTACCGAGCTCCTTCTGCGGCCAGTCGATCGATGGTTGGCGTTGCGAGATCGGAGCCGAAGCACCCGAGCTGGCCGAATCCGAGGTCGTCGAGCACGACGAGGACAATGTTGGGGGCATCTACCGCCGGGCGCGGCGACGCTTCGAACGCCGGCACCGATTCGGAGATCGTGCGCCCGATGATCGCCCGGTCAGTCACGTTGCCCTCCTCGGCGTCGCCGGCCGCGCGGCAACGGTCGGCCTTGACGGTCGATCAGTGGGTCGGCGCCAAACCGAGGTTGGCGGCGATCTCGCGGGTCGCTGGCGAACGGTTGAGCGTGAAGAAGTGCAAGCCCGGCGCGCCGCCTTCGAGGAGGGTCGAGCACAGCCGGGTGGCTTCGTCGATGCCGACCCGTCGCAGCGCGGCGGGATCGTCCTCGACCGCATGGAGTCGCTCGACCAGCCAGGCCGGGAGCGCCGAGCCTTGCAGCTGCGCCATGCGCTGGATCCCAGCCAGGCTGAGCACCGGCATGATCCCGGGGATCACCGGCTTATCGACGCCGTGTCGGTGCAACGATTCGACGAGCTCGAAGTAGTGCTCCGGCTCGAAGAAGAACTGGGTGATCCCGAAGTCCGCCTCGGCGAGCTTCTCGGCGGTGAAGCGCCGGTCACTCTCGAGCGTCGGGGAGTGCGGGTGCGGCTCGGGGTGCACCGCGACACCGATCGAGAAGTCGCCGATGCCCCGCGCCAGTCGGACGAGGTCGATGGCGTGGTCAAGCTCGGTTGGGGGCAGGTCGACGTCGCTCGGCGGGTCCCCTCCGAGAGCTAGGACGTTCTCGATGCGGGCATCTCGGTAGTTGGCGAGAATCTCTTCGAGCTCGGCCCGGGTGTGCGCGGCGCAGGTCAGGTGGGCCATGGCGGTGAGGTCCAGGTCGCGGTTGATCTGGACAACGAGCTCGTGGGTCCGCTCACGCGTGGCGCCACCGGCGCCATAGGTGACCGACACATACGAGGGCCGTAGCGGTTCCAGCTCGCGGAGGGTCTGCTCGAGCTGCGCCTCGGCTTCGGCGGTCCGGGGCGGGAAGAACTCGAACGAGATGGTGCGGCCCTCGTTCAGGATGTCGCTGATCTTGGCCATGGCGGGACCCTCGGAGGTGACGAGATGCGAGGTCGAGCGTAGGTGACGCTGCTTGGTCCCGTCACCGCCGTTTCGTGCTGTATCGCCGAATCGCGGCCGGGGGACGGGCCGGCCCGACCGCACGCGCGGGAGTCATGACAGACTGCTCTCATGCCGCCCGAGAAGTTCCAGTGGAAACAGCTCTACGAAGAGGTCGTCACGAGCGGTCTGTGTACCGGATGCGCCGGGTGTGTGATCGCCTGTCCCCATGACGTGCTCGGCTACCGAGACGACGCGGGGATCTACCGGCCGTTCCAGACCGAAGACGGGTTCGGACCCGAGGACTGCTCCCACGGCCAGAAGGGCTGCACGAGCTGCACCCGGGCGTGTCCCCGGTTCCGGGCGTGGGAACCCGAAATCGACGAGTTCCTGTTCGGTCGGGTGCGCGGCGCCGAGGAAGTCGCCGGGGTCAGCAGCGACATCTATCTGGCTCGAGCAACCGATCCGGTGCTCGCCGAGGTCGGCCAGGACGGCGGACTCGTGTCGGCGATCCTCTTGTACTGCCTCGACAAGGACATCATCGACGCCGCACTGGTGTCGTTCCTCGAAGGGGACGGCTCGACCTGGAAGGCGGTCCCGGGTGTCGCCCGCACCAAGGACCACATCATCGCATCAGCGGGGAGCCGGTACACGTACTCCGCGAACACGCTCGCGTACAACGAGGCGATCGAGTCGGGCGCCGAGCGGATCGCGCTCGTCGGAATGTCGTGCCAGAGCTCGGTGCCACCGGTGATGAAGCAGCGCAAAGCGGGGAAGGTGGCGCGGCGCCTCAGCTTGAACATCGGGTTGCTGTGCTCCAAGACGTTCGACGACGCGATCTTCGACGAGCTCCTCGACGCTAAGTACGGGCTGAAGCGAGCCGACATCAAGAAAATGAACATCAAGGGGCGCCTCCAGATCTGGATGCACAACGGCGACTACCACGAGGTACCGCTCAAGGAGTGCCACGCCTGGACCCGCGACGGCTGCAAGGCCTGCCCCGACTTCGCGGCCGAGCACGCCGACATCTCCACCGGCGGCATCGGCGCGTTCAACGACTGGACGCTCACCATCGTCCGCACCGAGATCGGCCGGGAGATCATGGACGGCATGCAAGCCGAAGGTTGGATCGAAACCCGACCCGGCGACGAGGACCCCGGTGCCATCGAGCTGCTGCACAAGCTCGCCCGCAAGCAGCGGAGCCGCTGGCCCGAGTTCGCGCTGGTCGACGCGCCCCGCCTCATCGGCGCGTAGTCCGCCGGCGGTGACGATCGTCGCGCTCGTCGACGATCTGATGGACCGGTCGCGTCTCTCGGCGGCGCTCCCCGCCACGACGTTCCTGCGAGAGCCCGACGCGGTCGACGCCTCGGTCGTGATCATCGACCTGGCCGCCTACGCGGCGGCCGTCCCGACGGTGCGGGCCGCGCTGCCCTTGGCCCGCATCATCGCCTTCGGGTCCCACGTCGACGCGTCGGTGCTCGACGACGCCCGCGCCGCGGGCGCCGACCTGGTCCTGCCCCGGTCCCGGTTCTTCCGGGACCCGGCGGGCGCGGTGGCGACCGCCGGGTAAGTCGTGCCAGCCTCTTTCCGGGGCGGGCGGCGCGGGTAGGCGTGGGACAACACAGGATTTGGCCCAGAACGGGGGCGGTAACGCGCTCGGGGACGCCGGGGTCGAAGCAGCGGTGAAGACCATCGTCTCACGCCTCGAGGCTTCCGCCGGGGCGCCCGGCACCCTGACCTTCGTGGGCGCCTCCGCCGCCGGGGGATGCGATCCGGTCCCGTGGGGACGGCTCCACGAGGAAGCCCAAGCCGTCGCCGCGGCACTCCAGGCCCGCGGGGTCGCCCCCGGCGATCACGTCGCCCTGCTCGGCCCGACCTCCCGTCAGCTGGTCACGGCCATTCAGGCGACGTGGCTGGCCGGCGCGACGCTGGTGTGCCTGCCGTTGCCGATGCGGCTCGGGTCCGTCGAGGAGTTCGCGGCCCAGACTCGGCGCCGGGTCGGACACGCCGACGCCAAGATCGTCGTCGTCGACCCCAAGCTCGCCCCGTTCCTCGTCCTCGAGCCCGGCGACCCGCCCGTCGTCGGGCTCGACGAGCTCCGGGGCGTCGCCCGAGACTGGGAGCGCCCCCCCGACGACCCCGACGCGCTCGCGCTGGTGCAGTTCACCAGCGGGTCGACCGCCGACCCGAAGGGCGTGATGCTGCCCCACCGGTGCATCGTCGAGAACATCGACGCCATCGTCGAGGGAGCCGGGCTCGGACGCGATGACCGTGGCGTGTCGTGGCTGCCGCTCTACCACGACATGGGTCTCATCGGACTGCTGATGACCCCGATGCTCACCGGCTTCGATCTGGTGCTCGCCGCACCGACCGACTTCCTCGCCGCTCCGGCGGACTGGCTGCGCTGGATGTCCGACTTTCGGGGGACGGTGACCTGCGCGCCGAACTTCGGGTACGCGCTCGCGGCGCGGGCCCTGCGCCGAGTCGACGACATCGACCTCTCGTCGTGGCGGCTCGGCCTGAACGGCGCCGAGCCGATCGACCCCACCTCCGTCGAGGCGTTCCTCGAGGCCGGCGCCCGCCACGGGCTCGACCCCAACACGGCGTTCTGCGTGTACGGCATGGCCGAGGCGACGCTCGCCATCTCGTTCCCGAAACCCGGAACGGGGATGACCGTCGACACCGTCGACCCCGACGTGCTCGAGCGGTTCGGGTATGCCGCCCCAGTCGACGACGGCCCCGGACGACGCCTCGCCCGGCTCGGCCGGCCCCTTCGAGGCCTGGAGGTCCGGGTCTGTGACCCCGAGACCGGTCAGCGCCGCGGCGAGCGCGAGGTCGGCGAGCTGGAGCTGCGGGGGGACTCGGTTACCCCGGGCTACTTCCGGCGCGACGACGTCACGGCCGCCACCTTCCACGACGGCTGGCTCCGCACCGGGGATCTCGGGTACCTCGTCGACGGTGAGGTCGTCGCCTGCGGACGAATCAAGGACGTGATCATCATCGGGGGCCGCAACGTGTTCCCGGAGGAGATCGAGCGGGCCGTCGCCTCGGTCGACGGGGTGCGGACCGGCAACGTGATCGCCTTCGGAACTGAGGGACGCCGCGGCAAAGAGGGCATCGTTGTCGTCGCCGAGACGAAAATCGATGACCTCGCCGCGATCCACGACCAGGTCGTCGACCGGGTCTGTGCCGCCGTCGGCGTCCCACCCCAAGAAGTGGTCCTGGTTCGGGCCGGGAGCCTGCCCAAGACGTCGTCGGGGAAGCTGCAGCGGTCCCGTTGCCGAGACCAATACCTCGGCGACGCCCTCGCCGCCCCGTAGCCGGGGTGTCCCAGCCCGAAAGACCCCGTACGGCACGCTCCGCCGGGAGCGACAAGAATGTCCGGATGCTTCCCCCCGAAGCAGCGGTCGCGCTGATCGACCGCACCCCGGACCCGACACCGATCGTCGCGTCGCGCTCGACGCCGGCCCCGGCCCGGAACCGCTGGAGCCGCTCCTGGCGCCTCTTCGGGATCCTGCTCCTCCTGACCCTCGCGTTGCGGCTCCCCGCCTTCTTCGTCGACGTGTTCAACTCCGACGAGACGTTCCTCGCCACCCAGGCGCACGTGATCCGCTCCGGCGGCGACCTCTACCAAGAAGCCGCCGACCGCAAACCTCCGCTCGTCCCGTACCTGTACGCGGCGTCGTTCGAGTTCTTCGGGTCGACCGCGCTGTGGACGGTGCGCCTGGTGGCGATGCTCGCCATCGCGTTCACTGCCTGGCTGCTCGCGGTGGAAGCCCGCCGACGATGGGGCGTACGAGCGAGCTGGATCGCCGGGCTGCTCTGCGTGTTCGCGATGGTGGCGTTCGCGCCCCAAGACGGCCAAGCCGCGAACTTCGAAGTGTTCATGCTGCCGGCGATGACCGCCGCGGTGCTCTTAGCGCGCCGCGGGCGCGCCACGTCCTCTGGGGCCGCGGTCGCCCTCGCGACGCTCGCCAAACAGACCGGCGCGGCGACGCTGCTGCCGGTCCTGTACCTCGTCTGGAGGGCGCGGGGCAAAAAGGGCCTCTCGCGGGCCTCGTTGGGGTTCGCGATCCCGCTCGGGCTCGTCGCGTTCGCGCTCGGACCGGGCCAGCTCCTCTACTGGACGGTCCTCGGCAACGGCTCGTACGTCAGCGTCGGCAGCGCGTCGCTGTTTGTCGTCTCGACGTTCGTGCTGATGACCCTGGCCTGGGTGGCGTGCAACCTGCCGATCATTTGGCGGCTCCCGAGCGCCTGGCGGCTCCGCAAGCTGCCCGCCCTCGACGGTCGCGGCGACACCGACCTGTGGCTCTGGCTGGCGTCGGCGGCGATCTCGGTCGCGTTCGGGTTGCGCTTCTTCGGGCACTACTACATCCAGCTGATCCCGCCGCTGTGCTTGATCACCGCCGGTTCGCTGGCGCACGCCTCGAGGAAGGCCTGGCGCGGCACGTTGGCGTTCGCCGCGGTTGCCGCGCTGGCGTTCTCCACCGCCGGGTACTTCATGACCCCCTACGGTCCCGAGCCCCGGTACCAGACCGTCAGCAAGTTCATCGCTGCGCACACCACCCGAAACGACCGGGTGCTGGTGTGGGGCAGCGTGCCCGAGATCTACTGGGCGTCGAACCGCCGCCCCGCGACTCGCTACATCACCGCGTCGTTCCTCGCCGGCAACTATCCGGGACGCCCCGCGGCGGACGTCGCACCGGAAAAGTCCAGCAACAAGCTCTGGGACTGGTTCTACGAGGACCTCGCAGCCAAGACGCCCCGCTACATCCTCGACACGGCACCCGCGCACATCCGCGGCGCGGAGTACACGCCGATCAAACGGTTCCCGCGCCTCGAGGCGATCGTGTCGACCCTCTACACCTACGCCGGCACGATCGATCACATCACGATCTACGAACGACGCACCTGAGCGATCAGACCAGCGGCCACGGCACCTGGTGGTAGCCGGGCTCCGGTTCGGGGAAGCGGCCGTCTCGGATCACGTCCGTGACCCGGACCCCGAACGCGGCCAGCTCGGGTGGTGAGAGCAGATCGGCGAGCCGCCGACCGAGCGGGCCGTCGATGGCTTCGGCGCTCACCCGGCAGACGTCGTCGGCGAGCATCGGCGGGACCGCCTCCCCGGCGAAGTCCCAGATCACGGTGCGTAGCTTCCACGCCGGATGGAACGTCAGACCATGGTCGATCCCCACGATCTGGTCGTTCACCCGATCGTGAAGGCAATGGCCACCCTTGCGGTCGGCGTTGTTCACCAGCACGTCGAGCACCGCGAACTGTCGGAACCGGTCCTCGTGGTCCTCGAGCAGCGTGAAGTAGTGCTCCTCGGGATCGTGATCGACGAACCGTTGCAGCGCCCCCGGCCCGAGCGGGCCATCGGGGCGAAACACCGTGACCGGTACCACCCCCCAACCCAGGGCGCGCGACACCTCGTACGCCGCGACCTCACGAAGAAACAACGTCCCGTCCGGGAAATCCCACAGCGGTCGCTCCCCCCGCTGGGGCTTGTACACCGCGCCGACCTCGGCGCCATTGGCGTGCGCCTGGACGAGGAACGCGCCGTTCGACGAGTACCGCAGCCGCCCGACCACGTCGAGCTCGCCGCGGGTCAGGACCTCGGCGATCTCGTCGGCGGTTAGTTCCAGCGGGGACACCGGTGCCCCGCGGGGTCCAGCGGCTGCTCGCAGAGCGGGCACGGTGGCCGTCCGGACGCCACCGCGTCGGCGCCCCGGGCGGCCATGGCCCGCACCTGAGGCCGGGTGGCGTACAGCCGGGCCACGAACCCGTCTTCGGGGTCGACCTCGTCGGGCTCGGCCGGTGCTTCGGGCTCGTCGTCGGAGGAGTACTCGCGCAGCTCGATGAGAACCATCTCGCGTTCGGGGTCGAAGCCGAGCCCGATGAGACGGGCCCGGAACAGGGGCACGGTGGGTTCTTTCAGCTCGGCCACCGAGACCGGCAACGTCACCGGCTCCTCGGGGTACTCGTCGGCGATGCGGTCCAGGAACGCCACCGCTTCGGTGGCGAGCAGCGCGATCTGCTCCTTCTCGACGAGCACCGTGAGCTGGGCGGCCTCCTTGCGAGCCTGGAGGTAAAAGGCGCGGTCACCCGGCTCGCCGATCGCGCCGGCGCCGAGCGTGTCGACCGGGTCGAGCTCGATCGGATCGGGCATCACGACGCCTCCTCGGGTCCCGGCGGCGGTTGGAGCTCGTCCAAGTTCCCCGTGTCGTTGCACTTCAGGAGCGCGACGCCATGCTCGGAGAAGACGAAGGTGGTGACCGACGCCGGCGAGATCATGATCCGCTGGAACAAGTCGAGGTGGACACCGGTGTAGTGGGCGACCGCGGCCTTGATCGGATCGGCGTGCGACACCACCACGACCAGCTCGCCAGGGTGGGCGGCGACCACCGCGTCGAGGGCGGCGACCATCCGGGCTTGCATCGCGGCGAGTGATTCCCCGCCCGGGAACCGGGCCCGCGACGGGGCCCGCTGCACCACCTTCCACAGGTCGGTCTTGGCGAGCTCGGCGAGCTTCTGGCCCGTCCACTCCCCGTAGTCCGCCTCCAGCACACCGTCGAGGGCCCGGACGTCGAGTTGATGACGCGCCGCGACCGATTGGGCGGTCTGGGTGGTCCGCTCGATCGGGCTGGCGTACACCGCCGCGATCGGCAAGGCCGACAACCGGTCGGCGAGCGCGTCGGCTTGCCGGCGGCCTTCGTCGGAGAGGTCGATGCCGGGCAGCCGGCCCGAGAGGAGCGGGCCGGTCTGAGCGGTGACGGCGTGGCGGGCCAGGATGAGTCGACTGACCGGCGCGGAGGCGCGCGGCGGCTCGGCGCTGTCGGCGTGAGCAGCCGGAGCGGGCGCAGGGACGGTCGTCGTCGCCTCGGGCATCGGACAGCGATCGTACCGGTGGCCTCGGACGCCTCCACGAGCGGGCCGTGACGGGAGCCGCCCCGCCGCACGGTACGGTCCCGCGGTGACCGACCTGCCCGTCAACCTTCGACCCGGCGGCCTCGACGAGACCGTGCTCGACCCCGAGCCCGACGACGCGCTCACCGCGCTCGCCGCCGCCTTGGGCCAGCAGCCGGCCGCCCGGCGCGACGCGATCGCCGCGGTCGTCGCCGACTGGCCCACGTTCTTGGACGGATGGGCTCGCCTCGGCGACGCGGCACACGACGACGTCGAGGCGTACGCCTGCTATCGGGTCGGCTACCACCGGGGCCTCGACCGGCTCCGGCGGGCCGGCTGGCGCGGGTCGGGCTACGTCCGGTGGGTGCACCCGACCAACCGGGGGTTCCTCCGGGCCCTCGCCGGGCTCGGCCGGGTCGCCACCGCGATCGGCGAGGCCGACGAGGCCGACCGGTGCTTCACGTTCCTCCACCAGCTCGAGCCGGACTGGGATCGGGTCGCCTCGGAGCCCGACCAGTAACGTCGGCGTCGTGCGACGAGCGCTCATCACCGGAATCACGGGCCAGGACGGCCGGCACATGTCGGAGTTCCTGACCGGCAAGGGCTATCAGGTGTTCGGTCTGGTCCGGGGCCAGAACAACCCGAAAGCCCAGCTGGTCCAGGACGAGAACCCGTCGCTGGAGCTCGTCGAGGGCGACCTCCGGGACCTCTCCAGCCTCATCGCCGCGCTCGAGCAGGTCCAGCCGGACGAGGTCTACAACCTCGGCGCGATGAGCTTCGTGGCCCTGTCGTTCCGCCAGCCGGAGCTGACCGCCGACACCACCGGCCTCGGGGTGCTGCGAATGCTCGAGGCGATCCGGATCGTCGGAGGCACTGAGAACAACCCGATCCGCTTCTACCAGGCGTCGTCGTCGGAGATGTTCGGGAAGGTCCGAGAGACCCCCCAGACCGAGCAGACCCCGTTCCATCCTCGCTCCCCGTACGGGGTGGCGAAGGTCTTCGGTCACTCGATCACCGTGAACTACCGGGAGTCCTACGGGATGCACGCCTCGTCGGGCATCTGCTTCAACCACGAGTCGTCCCGCCGCGGCCTCGAGTTCGTGACCCGCAAGATCACGAACGGCCTGGCCCGGATCAAGCTCGGTCTCCAGGACTCCATCACCCTCGGGAACCTCGACGCCGCACGCGACTGGGGCTACGCCGGCGACTTCGTCGAGGCGATGTGGCTCATGGTGCAACAAGACGACCCGGGCGACTACGTCATCGCCACCGGGGAGACCCACACGATCCGCGAGTTTCTCGACCTGGCGTTCCGCTGCGCCGAGATCGACGGTTGGGAGGACCGCATCCGAACCGATCCCCGGTTCGAGCGTCCAGCGGAGGTCGACGTCCTCACCGGTGACGCCACGAAGGCCCGCGAGCAGTTGGGCTGGAAGCCCCGCGTCGCGTTCGAGGAGCTTGTACGGATGATGTACGAGGCGGACCTCGTCGAAGAGGCCGCCCGGGCGGAGCTCTCGCGGCGGTAGCTACCCGAGGGCCGCGGCGGCGCGCCGCGCCGCCATCAGCGTCGGGTCCCACACCGGAGCGAACGGTGGCGCGTACGACAGATCCATCGACGCGACCTCGTCGACCGTCATGTCGTTCCAGATCGCCGCGGCGAGGACGTCGACCCGTTTCGCGGCTCCTTCCTCGCCCACGATCTGGGCACCGAGGAGGCGCCCGGTTCCCTGTTCGGCGACGACCCGGACCCGGATCGGAGCCGCGTCGGGGTAGTACCCGGCGCGGGTGGTGCTGTCGATCGACACCGCCACCGCGTCGAACCCGGCGGCGGTGGCTTCGCGCTCGTTGAGGCCGGTGCGGGCCACCTCGTACTTGCAGATCTTGGACGCCGCGGTCCCGAGCACCCCGGGAAACACGGCGTCACCTCCGCTGGCGTTGATGCCCGCGACGCGGCCCTGCTTGTTGGCGTGGGTCCCGAGCGCCACGACGACGGGCCGACGAGAGACCCGATGGAACGACTCGGAGCAGTCGCCGGCGGCGTAGATCCCGTCGACGCCGGCACGAACATGGTCGTCGACGGTGATGCCGCCGCTCGTACCCACCGGGATCCCCGCGTCGCGGGCGAGGCCGCTGTTGGGATCGACGCCGAGACCGAGGATCACGAGGTCGGCAGGCAAGACCCGCGCCGAAGTCTGCACGCCGGTGACCTGGCCGGCGTCGGTGTCGAAACCCTCGACGCGCTCGCCGACATACACCTCGACACCGACGGACCGCAGCGCGTCGGCGACGAGCGCCCCCATCTCGGGGTCGAGCGTGCTCATGGGCTGCGGCTCCGATTCCACCAGCGCCACCGAGAGGCCCCGCCGGACCAGCGCCTCTCCCAACTCCAGTCCGACGTAGCCGCCCCCGACGACGACCGCGTGACGGGCATCGTCGGCGTCGGACGCGGCCCGAACCGCGAGCCCGTCGTCGAGGGTCTGCACCCCGAAGATCCCGACCGCGTCGACCCCGGGAAGCGCCGGGCGGCGCGGGGTCGAGCCGGTGGCGATCACCAGCTGGTCGAAGCCCTCCCAGGACTCGACGCCGTCGGCGCCGCGACGGACCAGCACCCGTCGACGGTCGGTATCGATGGCGAGGACCTCGTGGCCGGTGCGGGCGTCCACACCGCGCCGGCGGTGCTCGTCGGGCCCGCGGGCGATCAGGGCGTCGACGTCGGGGACGAGGCCACCGATCAGGTACGGGATCCCACAGGCCGAGTACGACGTGTAGTTCCCCTTCTCGAAGGCGACAATGTCAAGCTGATCGGCTGGCACCCGACGTCGGGCGGTCGCCGCGGCGGTCATGCCGGCGGCGTCACCGCCGATCACGACCAGCCGTTCGGTCACGCGCGCGGCACTCGGCGGGGCGCGCCGACGGGCAGCTCGAGACCGCGGGTCACGTGACGGTCGCGGCCGCGCCGGCGAGGGCCCGTTCGGCTTCGTCGACGAAGCGGTGCACGAGCTCGGCGGCCGGGACGATGTCGTGGATTGCCCCGATGCCCTGACCGGCCGGGTAGCACTCGCGGTCGGGGTCGACCCCGGTGGCGTCGTCACCGAGCGGCAGATGCATGAAGCCCCCCACGGTCGACACGCCGATCTGTTCGGGGAACGGCTTGAGCTCCTCGGGGTGCTCCTCGTAGTGCTGGGTCGTGCGGTTCCGCACCGCCCGCAGCGTCTTGCCGGTGAACGCCCGGCTGACGACGGTCCCGTCCTCGGG
>DAIPLE010000183.1:0-4523 GCA_036769425.1 Actinomycetota bacterium | reverse complement strand
GGCAGCACGATCGGGAACCTGGCGCCCGCGCCGCGCGCCGCGTTCTTGGCCGACGTCGCCGGCCGGCTTCGTCCCGGTGACACGCTCCTGCTCGGCACCGACCTCGTCAAAGCGGTGGACCGACTCGAGGCGGCCTACGACGACGCGGCCGGCGTGACCGCCGAGTTCAACCGCAACGTGCTGCGGGTGATCAACCGTGCGCTCAGCGCCGATTTCGTGCCCGAGCGCTTCGACCATGTCGCCCGGTGGGATCCGGTGGCGTCGTGGATCGAGATGCGCCTCCGCGCCCGCGGCGCGCAACGGGTGCGGGTGGCGGATCTCGACCTCACCGTCGGGTTCACCGACGGCGAAGAGCTCCGCACCGAGATCAGCGCCAAGTTCACCCCCGAACAGGTGGAGCGGGAGCTGGCCCGGGCCGGCTTCGCGCTCCAACGCTGGTGGACCGACCCCGCCGGCGACTTCGGTGTCTCGCTAGCCACCCGCACGTGACGACCCTCCCTGGCGCTGCGCTCGCCGCGGCGTGGCGTCGCGACCTCGCCGACCAGACCGCGGTGCCGCTCGACGCGGCCGGCTGCGCCGCCCCGTCGGCTCAGGTCCTCGACACCACGATCGCCCATCTGCGACGCGAAGCCGCGATCGGCGGCTACGCCGCCGAGGCCGAGGCGCGTCCCACTCTCGCGGCGCTCCGGGCCAGCCTCGGGGCCCTCGTCGACCTCCCCGGCGAGTGCGTCGCCCTCGCGCCGAACGCCACCACCGCGTTCACGGCGATGCTCGGTGCGTGGCCGCTGGGACCCAGGGCCCGGATCGGAACCCTCCCGTCGGAGTACGGCAGCAACCGCCTGGCGCTCGACGCCCTCGCCGGACGTCGAGACTGGACGCTCGTCGAGCTCGGCACCGACGGCGCGGGCCGCCTCGACCTCGATGGTCTCGCGGACGCGTTGCGCCACGGCCTGAACCTCGTCTGTTTCCCAGTCGTGGCCAGCCACCGGGGGGTGGTCCAGCCCGCCGCCGACGCGGCGGGCCTGGCACGCGCCGCCGGGGTCCCGATCCTCCTCGACGTGGCCCAGGCCGCCGGCCACGTGCCGCTGGGTGGTGTCGGCGCCGACGCGTATGTCGGAACCGCCCGCAAGTGGCTGCGCGGGCCCCGTGGCACGGGCTGGCTGGCGGCGACGCCGTCCGTCGCGGCCACGCTCGTCCCCGAGTACCCCGGGTTGGCCGGCCTCGGCGCGTCCGGGATCGCCCGCCTGGAGCTGGGCGAGGCCGCCATCGCGGCCCACATCGGGCTGGCCGCCGCGCTCGACGAGCTCGAGGCGGCGACCCTCGGCGCGGTGACCGCCCGGATCGCGGCCCTCGGCGCCGCGGCTCGAGCTCGCCTCGACGGGGTGGCCGGCTGGCGGGTCCAGGAGCCGCTCGACGAGCCATCGGGGATCGTGACGCTGGCCCACCCCGACCGGGACCCGATGGCGGTCGCCCGAGGCCTCCTCGCGGAGGGGATCGTGACATCAGCGATCCCGGTCACCCGGGCGTTGGGGGATCTCGCCCGCCCGCTGCTCCGGGTCTCGTTGCACGCCTACTGCAACCCCGAGGATCTCGACCCCCTGGAGTTATCACTACGGCGGTAGTGAGAATACAATGGGGTCGTGAGCGCCCCCCCTGCGCCCGTGCCGCCGGCGTTGCGCATCGAAGATCTCCACGTCGCGGTCGACGGGAACGAGATCCTGCGTGGCGTCTCGCTGGCCGTCGGCGCCGGGGAGCTGCACGCCCTCATGGGGCCCAACGGGTCCGGCAAATCGACGCTGGCCAAGACCCTCCTGGCCGATCCCGGCTACCAGGTGACGGCGGGCCGGATCCTGCTGCACGACGAGGACGTCACGGCGCTCAGCACCGCCGAACGGGCAGCCCGAGGGTTGTTCCTCGGCTTTCAGCACCCGGCCGAGATCCCCGGGGTCAGCGTCCTGAACTTCTTGCGCCAAGCGATGGCCGCCCGTCAGGGGATCCCGGACCTGTCGGTCCTCGAAGTCCGCATGGCGCTGCTCGAGTGGACCAAGCGGCTCGGGACCGACGACCGGTTCGCGGAGCGGTACCTGAACGAGGGCTTCTCCGGCGGGGAGAAGAAACGCAACGAGATCCTGCAGATGGCGCTCCTCGAGCCCGACGTCGCGGTCCTCGACGAGACCGACTCGGGTCTCGACATCGACGCGCTACACGTCGTTGCTCGAGGGATCGAAGCGGTCCGCGAACGTCGCCCGGCGCTCGGCATCCTGCTGATCACCCACTACCGGAGGATCCTCGAGCACCTCACGCCCGACCGGGTGCACATCTTGTTGCACGGCCGAATCGTCGCCTCCGGTGGTCCCGAGGTCGCCGACCGCGTGGAGCGGGAAGGCTTCGACGGGATCCGCCGCGAAGCGGAAGCCGCGGCGTGAGGTGTCGGCGATGACCCTCGACGTGGCCCGAGTCCAGGCGGACTTCCCGATCCTGAAGCGTCAGGTGCACGGGCGGCGCCTGGTGTACCTCGATTCGGCTTCGTCGTCACAGAAGCCGAGCGCGGTGCTCGACGCCATGGATCACATCTACCGCGAGTCGTACGCCAACGTGCACCGCGGCGTGTACCAGATCGCCGAGGAGGCCACCGCCGCGTACGAGGGAGCCCGAGCTCGCCTCGCCCGCTTCCTCGGTGCGGCATCAGCGTCGGAGATCGTGTTCACCCGCAACGTCACCGAGGCCATCAACCTCGTCGCCTACTCCTGGGGACGGGCCAACCTCCGCGCCGGCGACGTCGTCGTGGTCACCGAGCTCGAGCATCACGCCAACGTCGTCCCGTGGCACATCCTCGCCGCCGAACGCGGCATCCAGCTGCGCTGGGTGCCACTCGGGAAGGACTTCCGACTCGACCTGTCCGGGCTCGACGAGCTCCTCGACGGCGCCAAGCTGTTCGCGTTCTCCGCCGCCTCCAACGTCCTCGGCACCATCACCGACGTCCGCTTCCTCGCCGACGCCGCGCACGCCGCCGGGGCCCTCGCGCTCGTCGACGCGGCGCAATTCGCCCCCCACCGACGCACCGACGTCGCGGCGTGGGACGCCGACTTCGTCGGTGTCACCGGCCACAAGATGCTCGGCCCGACCGCCATCGGCGCCCTGTGGGCGCGCCCGGAGCTCCTCGAGGCCATGCCACCGTTCCTCGGGGGCGGCGAGATGATCCGCGACGTCCGCCAGGACGGGTTCACCCCGAACGACGTCCCCTGGAAGTTCGAGGCCGGCACGATGCCGATCGCCGAGGCAGCTGGCCTCGCCGCGGCGATCGACTACCTCGACGGGCTCGGGATGGACGACGTCGCGGCCCACGAGGTGGCACTCACCCGCTACGCGCTCCGAGCCCTCGAGGAGCGGTTCGGGGACCGCCTGGCGATCTACGGTCCCGCCGACGTGGAACGGCGGGGAGCGACGATCTCGTTCCTGTTCGAGGGCATCCACCCCCACGACATCTCCCAAGTCGTCGACGAGCACGGGGTCTGCGTCCGGGCCGGGCATCACTGCGCGAAGCCCTTGATGCGCGTCCTCGGCGTTCCCGCCACCACCCGGGCGTCGTTCTACGTCTACAACGACGAAGCCGACGTCGACGCGCTCGTCGAGGCGCTCGCGGCCGCCGAGCGTTTCTTCGCGATCTAAAGGAGCCGACGACATGGCGGGTCTCGAGGACCTGTACCGAGAGATCATCCTCGATCACTATCGGGCACCCCGCAATCGCGGTGAGCTGCCCGCCCCACCGGCGCGCATGGTCGAGGGCTTCAACCCCCTGTGTGGCGACGAGGTCGTCTTGTACCTCGATGTCGACGACGACGGGGTGCTTCGTGACGTGCGGACTGGCGGCCAAGGCTGCTCGATCAGCCAAGCATCGACGTCGATGATGAGCGCCGCGGTGAAAGGCAAGCCGCTCCCCGAGGCGCGTCGGCTGATCCGGGCGTTCAAGGCGCTGATGTCGATCCACGAATCGAAGCTCGAAGGCGAATCGGACGGGGAGGACGGCGCCGCGCTCGAGGGGGTCCGCCTCGGCGACCTCGAGGCCCTCCAAGGCGTCGTCAAGTTCCCGGTGCGGATCAAGTGCGCCACGCTGGCCTGGAACACCCTCGAGCAGGGCCTCGACGAGTCCGACGGGACGAGGGGCCCGGCCTGACCGGGCAGGGCGGGGCGGAGGCCCAGGGTTCACCGCCGTTCATGGGGGTGTCACGGGCATGAAACATCGGGGCGCTAGGTTGACCCTGCTGACGAGGAAAGCCAGCAGACCCAGGAGGGCGGCATGGACCACGACGAGATCACCGCTCAGCTCACTGTCCTGATCGACGGGGCCCTGGAGAGCTACCGGGGTCGCGATCTGGTCGCCGCGTCCGAGGTCACCGACCTCCTGCTCGACCTGCGGCTCATGCTGCTCGCCGCGGATGAGGTGGCCGCCGCCACCCCCGCCGGGTAGTCCCCCGCGCGTCGCGTTGACCAGCTGGCGTTGCGTAGTCTGTGCCGGCCATGGC
>DAIPLE010000182.1:0-4524 GCA_036769425.1 Actinomycetota bacterium | reverse complement strand
TCGACCTCGGGGTGGGGCCCGGGCGTATCGCCAACATGGGCGCCGACGGGGTCCTCGTCGCCCAGGACACCAGCGAGCAGTACCGGCTGGCGGTCGGCCAGGTGGTCAACATGCAGTTCCCCCGCGGGATCGAGACGCTCCGCGTGGCCGGCATCTACCGCCAGCGTGACTTCACCGGAGGGTTCCCGGTCGGGTTCGTCGTCGCCGCCCCGGCCTACGAGCAAGGGTTCGGATCCGACGCCCAAGACGCCCTCGTGTACGTCCGGGCCAAACCCGGTCAGGCCGCCGCGGCCCGCGAGCAGGTCAGCGCCGCGCTCGTTGACACGTTCCCCAACATCCACGTCTTCACCCGCGCCCAGTACCGCAGCGACCAAGAGCGGGCGATCAACCAGTTCCTCGCCGTGACCGTCGCACTGCTCATGCTCTCCGAGCTCATCGCGGTCCTCGGGATCGTGAACACCCTCGCGTTGTCGGTGTTCGAGCGCACCCACGAGCTGGGGCTCCTGCGAGTCGTCGGCATGTCCCGCCGGCAGATGCGGCGCATGATCCGCGGCGAATCGGTGATCGTCGCCCTGATCGGCGGCGTCGTCGGCACCGCGCTCGGGCTGTTCTGGGGCTGGGCGTTCACCACCGCGCTCCGGGCCCAGGGCGTCACCGTCCTCAGCTTCCCGACCGCGCAGCTCGGCGCGTTCGTCGCCTTGTCGATGGTCGCCGGCGTCATCGCGGCCCTCGGGCCCGCCTGGCGGGCCTCGCACCTCGACGTGCTCGCCGCCATCGCCGACGAATGACCCCGCCACGACCCCGGCCCTCGAACCGGTGCAAACAGGCGACCCGGTCGACGGTGTCCCGCGGGTCGCCCCCGGCGCGCTGGCGCGACCTGTGGCCGGAGGACGGAAGCCCGCTCACCCGCTGATCCCCACAGACGACGCCCCGCCCCGAAGGAACCCGGCCAACGGCCGGGTTCTTCGTGCGCCGTTGTCGCTCAAGGTGGCCTGATCATCGCCCGATGTTTCCGTCCGAGGGCGACCTCCGGGGCGGGGGTTCGGAGCGAGGTTGACGATGGTGATGCCGGATCGAGACCAGCGCCGCGCAGGAGACGCCGCATCCGACGCCCTGCGTCGCGTCAGCCTCGGCCGCGAGCTGCAGCGGGCCCTCGCCGACGGGGAGCTGCAGCTGGCGTACCAGCCCGTCGTCAACATGCTCGACGGCGCGGTCTGTGGCGTCGAGGCCCTCCTCCGATGGGAACATCCCCACCTCGGGCTCATGTGGCCCGGCGAGTTCCTGGACGCGGTACACGGCACCGAGCTCGGCACCCAGGTGCTGCACTGGGTCATGAACGAGGCGCTCCGTCAAGGGGCCGAGTGGCGAACCCGCTTTCCCGACCATCCCATCTGGGTGTCGGTCAACGTCGTCGGTCACGACTTCGTGTCCGACGGGCTGCTCCGTGACGTCGCGGAGATCCTGGAGGCCAACCAGCTCGACCCCAGCGCCCTCGCGCTCGAGGTCAAGGAGCGCGACATCTTCGACGACCCGTACGGGCTCGTCCGCGAGCGACTCGACACGATCAAGCGGGCTGGGATCGGTGTCCTCGTCGACGACTTCGGCAACGCTCACGCCGCGCTGATGACCGCGCTCGAAGCGTGGCCGCCGAACGTGAGGAAGGTGTACCCCGCGTTCGTCGCCCAGGTCGCCACGCATGCGCACGAAGCCACCGTCGCGAGCATGAACGCCCTCCGGGGCTGGCCGATCGACGTGCTCAAGCTCCACCGCGCTCTCCTGGACCGCCTGTTCACCGACCAAGGGTCCGAGCCCCTCGTTGACAGCCTCGTGCGCCTGGCCCGCAGCCTCGGCCTGCGAACCCTGGCGACGAGCATCGAATCACCCAGCGAAGCCCGCCAGCTCTACCAGCTGGGCTGCGACATGGCCCAGGGGTACCACTTCCATCGGCCCCAGACCCCCGAGTACGTCGAGGTTCTCCTCGCCGAGCAGCACCACGAGCCGTCGACGCCGCGCAGCCTCGGCGACGGTCAGACTCTGCACGTCAGCAACGGGTAAGGCCACCCGACTCCACCTGGCCCTCCCGTTCGGGGCCGCGTCGCCGCCCGGTGACGAACCCGCGAACACGGCGCGACACCTCCCGACGAGGCGCCGGACCGGGCCCATCGCCCGCCGAGTCGCGGTACGGTCCGGGCTCGATCCGCAGCGGAGGGACCAGCAGTGGGGATGCGACGGTGGTGGGCGGCCGCGATCGCGGCGTTGAGCGTCATCGGAGTCAGCGCCGGCGGCGTCCCGGCCTCGGCCGCACCGACGCCGAAGTCTCCGGTGAAGCACGTCTTCGTCGTGGTGCTCGAGAACGCCAGCGCCAGCGAGATCGCCAGCCCCACCTTCAAGACCACGATGCCGTACCTGTCGTCGCTCAGCGCGAAAGGCGTCTCCCTCGACCAGATGTACGCCATCGACCACGTCAGCCTGGGCAACTACATCGGGATGACCAGCGGGTA
Source organism: Actinomycetota bacterium (assembly GCA_036769425.1). GTDB lineage: Bacteria > Actinomycetota > Acidimicrobiia > IMCC26256 > PALSA-555 > PALSA-555. The sequence continues at coordinate 2,023 of DAIPLE010000182.1, read as the reverse complement.
CGAGGCCAACGCCAAGACCAAAGCCGACTGTTCCCAGTACGACTGCGTCTACCCCGTCGGCCAAGACGACAACGTCGCCAACCAACTCGAGGCCCAGCACCTCACCTGGAAGGGCTACATGGACGGCATGACCCAGCCGTGCCAGAAGCCCCCGACCCAAGGCGCCCCCGACCCGTTCCAAGTCGGCTACGCCACCCGGCACAACCCGTTCATGTACTACGCCAGCATCGTCGACAACGCGACTCGATGCCGCTCCCACGTCGTCCCGTTCCCCCAGCTCGCCACCGACCTTGCCGCGAACCGGGTCCCCAACTACTCGTTCATCTCGCCGAGCACCTGCAACGACGCCCATGACCGCGGGTCGGCCTGCGGTCTCGAACAGGCCGACGTCTGGATGAGCCAGCACGTCCAGCCCATCCTCAAGTCGAAGGCCTACAAGGACGGTGGCGTCCTCATCATCACGACCGACGAATCCGAGATCTCCGACACGTCGGGCTGTTGCGGGAACGCCCAAGGGGGCCACATCGCGACGTTCATCCTCTCGCCGCTCATCGCCCAACCCGGAAGCCACACCGCGACGCCGTACACCCACTACTCCACGCTGCGGTGGATCGAGGACAGCTTCGGCCTCCCATGCCTCCGCCACGCCTGCGATCCCAGCACCAAACCCTTCGGGTCCGACGTCTTCAAGGCTCCGACCTCCGTGACCAAGAAGACCGGGACGTCTTGACGTCAGCTCCGATCCGGGCCGTCGAACCCCTCGGGGCCGCCTGACCCCATGCCGTCAGCCGCCCGGTGCCAGGACGGAGAGTAGAAACCCTGTATGGAGGCGGACCGCTACGTGGTCGCCGCGCCGCTACCAGGCACGGTCGTCGCGGTGGCGGTCGCGGTCGGAGCCACCGTGCGGGCGGGCCAAGAGGTCGTCGTCATCGAGTCGATGAAGCTCGAGCACGTCGTCAGCGCCGAGCGTGACGGCGTCGTGCAGAGCGTGACGGCCATCGTCGGCCAGACCGTCGTGCCGGGCGACCCGCTCGCCGAGGTGGAAGCGCGCGCCGCACCAGCGGGGGAGCGCGCCGACCGCGTCGACCCGTCGGAGAGTCGTCCGGGCAGCGCGCCGGCCTTGGCCGCGGTCCAGGACCGGCATGTACTTGGTCTCGACTCGGCGCGTGCCGACGCCGTGGCGCGACGACGCCGCACTGGTCAACGTACTGCTCGAGAGAACGTCGCTGACCTCTGCGACCCCGGCACGTTCGTCGAGTACGGGCCCCTCGCCATCGCGGCCCAGCGGCGTCGCCGGTCGGTCGACGACCTCATTCACAACACCCCAGCCGACGGGCTCGTCGGCGGCGTCGCCGAGGTCGACGGGCATCCGACCGTCGTCATGTCCTACGACTACACCGTCCTCGCCGGCACGCAAGGGTTCCAGAACCACCGCAAGAAGGACCGGCTCTTCGAGCTCGCCGACCGCCAGCACCGCCCGGTCGTGCTCTTCGCCGAAGGTGGCGGTGGACGCCCCGGCGACACCGACGCCCCCGGTGTGTCCGGGCTCGACTGCCTCGCGTTCGCGCTGTTCGCCGGACTCTCGGGGCTGGTGCCGCTCGTTGGCGTCGTGTCCGGCCGCTGCTTCGCCGGCAACGCCGCGCTGCTCGGCTGCTGCGATGTCATCATCGCAACCGAAGGGTCGAACATCGGCATGGGCGGGCCGGCGATGATCGAGGGCGGCGGTCTCGGCGTGTACCAGCCCGAGGAGATCGGCCCCCTCCCGGTGCAAGTGGCCAGCGGTGTCGTCGACGTCGCGGTGGCCGACGAAGCCGCGGCCGTCGCCACGGCGAAGCGCTACCTGTCGTACTTCCATGGGCCGACAGGAGCGGAGTGGACCGCTCCCGATCAGACCCGGCTGCGATCCCTGGTCCCCGAGAACCGCCTTCGGGCCTACGACATCCGGGGGGTGATCGACGGACTCGCCGACACCGATTCGGTCCTCGAGCTGCGGCGCGGGTTCGGCCCCGGGATGGTGACGGCC
>DAIPLE010000181.1:0-4540 GCA_036769425.1 Actinomycetota bacterium | reverse complement strand
CTGCGGAACGGTGACGACAGCCAGGCCTGCATCTGGCCAGTCGTCGGCGCGGTGCAGGCGTCAAATCCAAAGCCCTGGAACACGCCGGGCGGAGGTGGCGGCCGGCTGATGGCGAAGCAGCCGGTCAGCGCGACGCTGGCGGCCAAGGTGGCGAGCAGCGGAGCCGCGCGTCGGACCCGCGCCCGGTTACGAAGCATGAGCGAAGCTTTGGAAGATCTCGTCGGCGAGCGCCGAGCTCTTCACGAACGTGATCGTGACGACCAGCTGCTGGTCCGGGAACACCGCGGTGACCGCTCCGGCGATCTGCTCCGCCGGGTCGACCCGCACGTTGAGGCCGTTGAGGATCTGCGCTTGTGTGGCCCGCGCCGCCTGAGGCTGTGACTTCGCGTTGAATGGCTCGACATGGACGGTCTCGGTGTGGCCGACGATCCGCGCCGGACACGACGGGCTCGGACCTTCTTGGCCGAGATACACCGCATGGACATCCTGGCGGACACAGCGCGTCGGGTCGTTGGCCAACGTGTACACCGGCCAGCCGACCGGGACGCCGAACTGGACACCACCGAAGGTGACCTTCTGCGCGGTGTTGGGACCCGACGTCGTCGGCGGGGTCGGCAAAGTCGCGCTCGTGGTCGTGGTGCTGGTCGACGCGACCGTCGATGAGGTCGTGCTCGTGCTGGTGCTGGCCGTCTGGCGGCCACGAGCGCCCGGGGTCGACACGTTCGGCCCACCGCCGCCACACGCGGCGAGCAACAGGCCGCCGAACGCCGCGACAGCGAGCACTCTCGCGCCGTTCGAGTGTTGATCAGAGGTCATCGCGCGTCGACTCAACCACGAGGGGTTTTGGGGCTCCCGAATCCTAGACACTTGCCTCCCGTCGAGCCCTGGGGCCCGCGAGCCTGGGGCCCGACACGATGAGCATCGACCTGTCGGTGCCCCACCTTGAGAACGGTGCCGGGGACCCATGATTACCGCCCGATCGTCGATTCCTCCGACGGTCAAGGTGGCGATATCGGACGACGCGGCGCCATTCGTCCGAGCATTTCACCGAGCGCGACAAACCGGCGGGTGTGATCGGCCACGGCCCTCGAATTTAGTGGAGGCGGACGCTGTGCGTGGTCGCCACCCTCACCTCGGGCCGCGTCTGGGGACCGCCCCCCGCAACGCCGCAGGACCCCTGGGCCGACGAGGAGGTGGGGTCGATGGGCGCTGGGTCCACCGCCGCCGCGACGCCACGACCGGTCTGGGATCCGTCACCGCTGCACGAGGTGAAAGGGGGCGACGTCCTCATCGGTTGAAAAGATGTGCTCGTCGACCACCGCTGCCATCAAGGCCTGCGTCACCGCCAGGTCCTCGAGGGACGGCAAGTACCCGCCCCCAAGGTCTTCGACGTCAATGGTCTGACCGACCGCTTCACCATCCGCTGATCTCGGAGTCACAACGTGATGGCCATTCAAGAAGCCTCGTGGGTGCCGGTCCGGACGGACCTCGACGACGAACTCGAGCCGTGCCCGTCCGACCTGAGCTGGGTCTCCGAGGCCACGTGTCGGGGCAGCAGCCACCGGTACTCCGCGACCGACCGGGAACGCCCGGGCCGCCGAGCCCGTCGCGAGACCGCGGCTCGTTCGCTCTGCGCGACGTGCCCGGTTCTGATCCCGTGTCGGACCTGGGCTCGCACCAACCGCGAATACGGGTTCTGGGGCGGCGAGTCCGAAGACGAGCGGGTCGCAGCCGGGTACCGGCCAGCGCTCGCCAGTGGACTCGCGCGGCGTACCCGCCGCCGGTAGTCGCGGCCGGGCGCCCACAACCGGCGGGGCGACCGTCGCGCGAGACTCCCCGGCGTGCGCTGGGTGATCATCGGAGCCGGCGCGATCGGTGGGCTCATCGGCGCACGACTGTTCGAGCACGATTCCGACGTCGTGCTCGTCGCACGCGGCGAGCACTACCGGGCCATCGAGGCCGCCGGTCTTCGGGTGGACGCGCCGGACACAACCATCACCGCTCAACTGCCGGTCGTCGACGACGTCTCCGCAGTCACCTTCCAACCTGACGATGTGGTCCTCGTCGCCACCAAAAGCCAACAAACCGCCGAGGCGCTCGCCGCGTTGACCGACACGGCACCGCCGGACACCCCGGTGATCTGTGCCCAGAACGGGGTCGAGAACGAACGGCTGGCCCTGCGCCAATTCTCGAACGTCTACGGGGTCTGCGTCATGTGTCCGGCCAGCCATCTCGAACCTGGTGTGGTCCGGGCCCACCGGGCCCCGGTTCCCGGGATCCTCGACCTCGGCCGGTACCCGTCCGGGGTGGACGCCACCGCGACCGAGCTCGCCGCCGACTTGACCTCGGCCGGCTTCTGGTCGGACCCGAAGCCCGACATCATGCGCTGGAAGTACAAGAAGCTGTTGTTGAACCTCGGCAACGCCATCGAGGCGATCTGCGGGCCCGAAACCCGAGGCGGAGTCCTCTACGAACGCGCACACCGTGAAGGCGTCGCGTGCCTCGACGCGGCCGGCATCGCCTACGTGACCGACGCCGACGACGCCGCCCGGCGCGGTGACCTCATCCCTCGCCCCCCCGGGGGCAAGCCGCGCGGGGGCTCGTCGTGGCAGAGCATGACGCGCCAGACCGGCAACGTCGAAGCCGACTACCTGAACGGCGAAATCGTCCTGCTCGGACGACTCCACGGCGTGCCGACCCCGGTCAACGCGGTGTTGCAGCGACTCGCCAACCAGCTCGCCTCGGCTCGCACCCCACCGGGCTCGATGACCGAGGACGACATCTTGGCCCTCATGTCGTGAACGACACCGCCCCCACCCGTCGATCAGCTCGCTCCAGGCGCCACCGCCGGTGAGCCCCGCGCCGTCCTCCGCGCTGCGCGTGCGAGGCGTCTCGAAGCAATTCGGGCACCGCGTGGTGCTCAACACCGTCGACCTCGACGTGCAGCCCGGCGAGGCCGTCGCCCTCGTCGGTGAGAACGGCGCCGGCAAGACGACCTTGCTTCGCATCTGCGCCGGACTGATCAGAGCCGACGCGGGCACGGTGACGGTCGACGGACGGATCGGCTACTGCCCACAGCAGGCGACGTTCCTCGAGTCGCTGCGCGTCGACGAGCATCTCATCCTGTTCGGCCGCGCGCACGGCCTCGGTCGGGCCGACGCGCGCCGCCGCGGCCAGACCCTCCTGGCCGGACTCGAGTTCTCGGCCGATCCGGGTCAGACCATCCGGGAGCTCTCAGGTGGCGCCCGCCAGAAGCTGAACCTCACCCTGGCGTTGCTCGGCAATCCCCAGGTCCTCCTCCTCGACGAGCCGTATCAGGGCTTCGATCGCGGCAGCTACATCAGCTTCTGGGACCAGCTCGCCCGATGGTGCGCCGCCGGACGCGGCGTGCTGGTCGTCACCCATCTGCTCGCCGAGCTGGATCGAGTCGACCGCATCGTCGGACTCCCAACGCCGACCTCGTCGAGATGAACGGCTTCGCTCGCACTCTCACCGCGGCCGAGATGTTCGGACGCGATCTCGCCCGCCGGTGGCTGGCGCTCGTCCTCCTCGTCGCGCTCCCGGTGGTCTTCTATCTCGCGAGCCGCGCCTCTGAGGGAGGCCACGCGTTCACCGCCGGCGGGCTCGGGTTGAGCTGGGCGATCGCCGGCGCGAGCCTCTTCACCGCCCTCGGCGCCCGCGGCGTCGACCAACGCCTCGTCTTCGACGGGTACCGGCCCGTCGAGCTACTCGGCGCCCGCCTCCTCCTCCTCGACGCGGCGGGTGTCGTGCTCAGCGCCCTCTTCGCCGCGCTGCTCATCGTCGTCTCCGGCACACCCGACGTGAACAACCTCGTCCTCGCGCTCGTGCTGGTCGCACTGGTCGCGGTCCCCCTCGGCCTCGTCCTCGCCGTGCTGGTCCCCCACGAGCTCGAAGCCACCTTGCTGCTCATCGGCCTGATCGGCATCGAGATGATCCTCCCGTCGGAGAGCACCACGGTCGGTGACCTTCCCCTCGGCGGCCCCCAGGAACTCCTCGACCGCGCCGCGGGGAAACCGAACCCGATCCCCGTCGCGACCGCGCTGGGCCGCTCGGCACTGTGGATCATCGCCCTCACCGCCATCGGGGCGGTGATCTGGGCCTGGCGGACCCGCGTGGACCGCCCTGTCACCCCGGACCCACTCCCCAGCGCCGGGGACTGACCGGCCGAGCTGGTTCGAAGCGCTCCACCGCGGGTCAATCCCCGAGACGCTCCGGTCCGTAGTGCTCGGGTCCGAGCAGCCCGCGCGGGCGAGACCCTCATACGCGGGCGCCACGGCTGTGGCTCGGCTCGCCGCTGTACTCCCCCGGCGCGGCGAGCCGAGCCCAGCTCGCCGATCACCGTTCACCTCGACCACCTCCTGATCCCGACGGTCTCGGGGCGTTACCGTCCGTCGGTGCACATCGAGCAGCCCCGAGCGCGGCTCTCGGTGATCCTCGCGGTCGTGATCGGAGCCAGCACCCTGATGGTGACCGGCGCCGGGAACGCAGCCGAGGCGACGTCGGCGACGAAGCCGTCGAG
>DAIPLE010000034.1:0-13656 GCA_036769425.1 Actinomycetota bacterium | reverse complement strand
CAGTGTGGATCGTCACAGCAGGCCACGAACCTCGGGGCGGCGCTCATCGCCGCCGGTGTCGTCGACGTCGTCCTCGCCGGCGGCGTGGAGTCCATGAGCCGGGTCCCGCTCGGTGCCGCGGTGTCGGCGGGGCCGGGACGGCCGCTCCCGAAGCCGTACTTCGACCGGTTCGAGTTCTCGTCGCAGTTCGAGGGCGCCCAACGCATCGCCGACAAGTGGGGCATCACCCGCGAAGACTGTGACCGCTTCGGCTTGCGGTCCCAACAGCTGGCGAAGGCCGCGTGGGCCGAAGGCCGGTTCGAGCGTGAGGTCCTCCCCATCGTGGCGCCCGACCCCGGCGACGACGGCAAACCGGCCGCGACCACCCATCGGGTCGAACGCGACGAGGGCCTGCGCGACACGTCACTGGAGGCGCTGGCGGCGCTGAAACCCGTCGGCCGGGAGGACGGCGTCCACACGGCCGGAACCTCCTCGCAGATCACCGACGGGGCCGCGGCTGTCCTGTTGACGTCCGCAGCGCGCGCCGAGACGCTCGGCCTGCGACCCCGAGCGCGGATCGTCGACCAATGTCTGGTCGGGGTCGACCCCGTCCTCATGCTCACCGGACCCATCGACGCCACCCGCCGCCTGTTCGATCGCACCGGACTCGCCATGGGCGACCTCGACACGATCGAGATCAACGAGGCGTTCGCGTCGGTCGTGCTGGCCTGGGCCCAAGAGGTCCAACCCGACCTGGACATCGTGAACCCCAACGGCGGCGCGATCGCCATCGGTCACCCGGTCGGGGCCACCGGCGCCCGCCTGGTGACCACCGCGCTGCACGAGCTCGAGCGCATCGATGGCCGCTACGGCCTCATCACCATGTGCTGCGGGGGCGGGCTGGGCACCGGGACGATCATCGAGCGGCTCGCGTAGCCTTTGGCGCGTGACGCAGTTGGCGCCCCGATCCCCACTCGCCGAACGGTTGGGGTACCCACCCGACGCTCGGCTCGTCATCGTCAACTGTGACGACCTCGGCTCATCCCGATCCGCGAACGTCGGGGTCTATGACGCGCTCCGCAACGGGCTGGGGACGAGCGCGTCGCTGATGGTCCCATGCCCGTGGGCCCGCGACGCCGCGGCGCAGTACCGGGGTGAAGACGTTGGGGTGCACCTGACGTTGAACGCCGAATGGGAGACGTACCGGTGGGCGCCGATCACGAACAGCCCGAGCCTGCTGGACGGGGACGGCGGCTTCCCGCGCACCGTCGAGGACACCTGGGATCACGCCGATCTCGAAGAGGTCCGCCGGGAGCTGCGGGCCCAGATCGAGCGGGCGATCCTCTGGGGGTTCGACATCAGTCATCTCGACAGCCACATGGGCACCCTCCAGCTGCGCGCCGACTTCTTCGGCGTGTACCTGGAGCTAGCGGTCGACTTCGGGCTCCCGTTGCGGATGGGCCCGATGGGAGGTGAGCGGGTCGTCGGATTCCCGTACCGGGACGTCGCCACCGCCGAAGGCGTCGTCTACCCGGACCACTTCGTGTTGTATCGCGGTGTCGGCGCCCGTCGACACGTGGAACGGGCCCTGTTCGACCTGCGGCCCGGGGTCACCGAGGTGTACCTGCACCCCGCGGTCGATGCCGACGAGCTGCGGGCATCACATCCGGACTGGGCCGGTCGGGTCGAGGACCATGCCTTCTTGTGCGAGGACCCGTCCCTGCCGGACCTGTTGGAACGCGCCGGCGCCACGCTGATCGGGTTTCGCGAGCTCCGAGAGCTCCAACGCGCCGCGTAGCGCTGAGATCAGTACTCGGTGCGGCCCCGCACCTGATCTTGGAGGGCGCGGTACTCGGGTGACATGGTCAACGGCATCAGCAGCATGAGCTTCGCCATGTTGCCCGTCACCTTGGTCTTGCCTTGCATGAACGCCGCGTTGGCGTCCACCTCGCCTTTCTGGATGGCGACCGAGTCCTCATAGCCCGTGGTGAGCGTCACCTCAGCGTCGGGCAGCTCGCCCAGTGAGGCTTCCGCGAGCTGGCCGTTCTCGAGGACCCAGTAGTACTTGATGTCTCCGTCGGGCGCTCCGGTCACGACGAACTGCATCGTGGCGCTGGCCCCCGGGCGCTCGGGCTGATCTTGGGCGAGGGCCCGCGCCTCGTCGAGCCATTCCTGGCTGAGGTATTTCGGCACGACCCCTCCCCTCGGTCCCGTCACGAACGACGCGGGAGCGTATCGACGCGGTCGCGGGTGTCGGAGGCCCGCACCCCGGCGAACAGGTCGTCTTCGGAGTCGCCGTCCGCCGGACGTCCCACGAGGGAACGCGCGAGCACGAACTCGTCCCAGGGGAACACCTCCCGGATGACGTCGTCGGGGAGGCGCATCCAGAAACCCGCCGGGTCGACCTGCGTCCGATGCGCGAGCAGCGCTTTCCGCCGGCGCGTCAGCCACGGACCGATCTCGACGAACGTCGTGAACCGGTCCTCACCCTGAGGGAAGCCCCGCTCGAACCAACGTTCAAACGGGCTCTCGTCACCGCGTGCGAGGTGGGCGGCGTGGAGCGCCTCAACACGTCGACGCGAGAACCCCGTGTAGTAGAGCTTCGATGGCTGCCACGCCGGTCCCGCGTCGGGATAGCGCTCGGGGTCGCCGGCCGCGTCGAACGCCGGGAGCGACACCTCGTGGACCCGGATGTGGTCGGGGTGGGGGTAGAACTGGCGGTCATCGGCGTAGGTCACGATCGCCTGCGGACGCTCGGCCCGGATGATCCGCACCAGCCGGCCGACGGCTTCGTCGAGCGGCGCGTTGGCGAAGTTGTCCGGACGGGCGTTCACGTCGGTGTCCGGCATCCCGGAGTCGTGGTAGCCGAGCAGGTGCAGCTCGTCGTAGCCGATCGCGTCCGCGCTCGCCCGGAGCTCCTCCAGGCGGACGTCGGCCAGCCGCGCTCGGACCTCAGGTGTGTCCACCGCGGGGTTGAGGATGTCGCCGGCCTCGCCGCCGGTGCAGCACACCAGGACGCAGTGGACACTTTCGTCGTGGTAGCGGGCAACCGTCGCCGCGCCTTTGGATGCCTCGTCGTCGGGATGGGCGTGGACGGTCAGCAGCGCGAGCGGCTCACCGTCCCGATCTTGGGGGGTCATCGCGTCCGACGGTACCGCTCCTGGCGGTGCTTCCACACACCTGGTCGGTACAGTCGCAGCCTTGTCTTGGCGCCCGCTCGTCGCGATCGGCGCGCTCGTCGCCGTCGCGACGGTCGTGCTCCCTGCTCCCGGCACGGCCGGCGCCGCCCCGACCGGCTCGCTCGCCTGGAAGGCGTGCGGCGACAGCCTGGAGTGCGCCACGCTGTCGGTGCCGGTCGACTGGTCCCAACCTGCGGGCCCGCACGTGGCGCTGGCCGTCGCCCGCCGCCCGGCGAAGGATCAGCGCCACCGGCTCGGGTCCCTCATCATCAACTACGGCGGTCCCGGCGACCCTGGTACCCAGGCGTTGCGGGCCGGCAGCGGCGACGTGCCCGCCGCGATCCGCCAGCGCTTCGACCTGGTGAGCTTCGATCCTCGAGGGACGGGAGCGTCACGACCGATCTCGTGCGTCGACGACGCGACCTACGACCGGGTCCTCGCCCAGGACCCCACGCCCAACTCCCCCGACCAGCTCCTCAGCTTCTACAACGGCACCAACGGCCCGGTCGACCTGGTCCAGGCTTGCATCGACAAGCAAGGGGCGTGGCTCGCCCAAGTCGGCACTCGCAACACGGTCCGGGACCTCGAGGCGCTGCGCGTCGCCATCGGCGAACCGAAGCTCACCTTCCTCGGCTACTCCTACGGGACGGTCATGGGAGCCGTCTACGCGCAGATGTACCCCGATCGGGTCCGGGCGATGGTGCTCGACGGCGCGGTGAACCTCTCGTCCAGCGCCGCGAGCGAGCTGCACGACAACGCCGCCGGATTCGAGCAGGCCCTCGACGCGTTCCTCGCCGACTGCGCGGCCCGCACCAGCTGTCCGTTCCACCGGCACGGCAACCCGCGGGGCGCGCTCGATCAGCTGCGCCAGCAGTTCGAGAGCGGTACCCAGCTCCCGGTCGGCGATGGACGCCAGGCGGGCGCGACGCTGTTCTACCTGGCGCTGGCCAGCGGTCTCTACGACCGGGCGACCGGCTGGCCGTTCCTCGCCAAGGCCCTGGCCGACGCCGGCGCGGGCTCCGGGAGCGGGCTCGCGGCCCTGGCCGATCAGCTGAGTGGGCGAGGCCCCGATGGTCACTTCGACGATCTTCAGGAGGCGTTGGCCACCATCCGCTGCGACGACCGTCATGATCCGCTGGTGTCGTTCAGCGACTTCCAAGCGACGTACGCGCAATACAGCCAGCAGTTCCCGATCTTCGGCGCGTTTCTCGCCTCGTCACCGCTGGGTTGTGACCCGCGGCTCCCGGCTCCGCCGGCCACGGAACAGGTCGGGGACGTGCGGGTCAACACGGCACCGCCGATCCTCATCGTCGGGACGACCGGCGACCCCGCGACGCCCTACACCGGCGCGTTGGACCTCCAACAGCGGCTCAAGGGATCCCAGCTGCTCACCCTGGTCAGCACCGAGCACGCGGGATACGCCAAAGGGATCGCCTGCATCGACCAGACGGTCGACCGCTACCTGCTGGGACGAGTGCTCCCGCCACCCGGGCAGCGCTGCCGGGCCTGACCGGCGGCTCAGCCCGCCCGGACCGCCGCGGAATCGAGACGGTAGAAGTCCACCCGGCCGATGCCGCGAACCCGTCGGCGGCCGAACCGGCGCAACGAGAACTCGGGGTCGCCGTCCAGGGTCGCGGCCAGATCGCTTGAGACGAGCACGGTCTGGGGATAGGCGAGCTCGGTGAGGCGACTGGCGAGGTTCACGACCTGGCCGAAGTAGTCGCCTTCTCGGGACAGCACGGGACCGTAGGCGAGCCCGGCCCGAGCGTCGGGTAGGACGTCATCTTGGGTGGAGGCTTCGGCGAGGCGGAGGGCGATGTTCGCCGCGGCCGCAGGCTGCTCGGTGATGAACATGACCTCGTCGCCGATGGTCTTCACGATGCGCCCGCCAAAGGAGACCACGGTGTCGTGGGCCAAGGCGGAGAAGTGCTCGACCAGCGCCGCGAGCTCGGTGTCGTCGAGCCCTTCGGCGAGGGCGGTGTATCCGACGAGATCGACGAATCCGACGGTGGCGACCACCGTGCCCGGCGTACCCGGGTCGCTGCCGGCGAGCTTGCGCCAGATCGCGGCTCGGAGCTGCAGCCGGTGCACATGGTCGAGGAGCCGGGCGATGTCGTTGAAGTCCAGCCGCTCGCCCACCAGCGTGGCGAGCGCCTCGTCGGAGAGCCCAGCTCGGCGGGCCTCGTCGACCGACCGGGCCATGTCGTCGCTCTCGGCGTCAGCGATTCGGGCGAGCGCCGAGCTGAGCACCCGAGCTTGGGGAATCGCGCGGTCCAGTCCCCAGTCGTAGAGCCACGGCTCCTTGAGGCGCTCGACGAAGCCGCGGAGAGCGGCGACGTCGGCGTCGGCGAACGACGGCAGGTCATCAGACAGGTCCGGGAAGCCGATGGCGCGCCAAACCGTGCGAGCCGTGGTGAGGTCAGTGCCGGCGCGCTCGGCGAGCTGGCGCAGCGTGTACTTGCGCGCCCCGGGCATCACGGCCCGGTCGAGGACGAGCAACGTCAGGTAGCCGCCCGTCTCCGCCTGCTCGATCTCGGCCGGGCTCGCGCCCTGACGGAGCAAGCTGCGCCGCAACCGCCGGTCCATCAGTTTGCTCTCAACCCGACCGGGGGACGTCCTTCCAGGCCAGGTCCCTGGAACTGTCGGGCTCCTTCGGCAGTCCGAGCACGCGCTCACCCAAGATGTTGCGCATGATGTTCGACGTGCCGCCCTCGATGGTGTTGGCCTGGGCCCGGAGGAAGCCACGCGAGATCGCTGGTCGGTCTTCGCCCATCCCACCGAGATAGGCGAGAGGCCCTTCGGGTCGCGCCGCGCCGGTCGGCTCCCATGCCACGCCGCCGACGCCTTCCATGTCAACGGCGAGCTTCTGGAGCCGTTGGTTGAACTCGGCTTGCATCAGCTTCGTGATCGATCCCTCGGGTCCGGCTTCGGCGCCGTGCTTGCGCTTGTCGCCGGCCCGCTGGTTGTTGAGTCGGATCAGTCGTCCTTCGATGTAAAGCTGCACCACGCGTTGACGGAGGAGGGAGTCCGTCACCGGTTGGTGCCGTTTGATGAGCGACGCAATCGGGCTTCCTCCGACCGCGTCACCGGCGAGGGATCCGGCGCCCGAGAGCGCGACGCGCTCGTTCATCAGGGTCGTGACGGCGACCCGCCATCCTTCCCCCTCGGGCCCCACCCGCATCGAGTCGGGGATGCGGACGTTGTCGAAGAAGACCTCGTTGAACTCGGCGTCGCCAGTGATCTGCACCAAGGGCCGAACGTCGACTCCGGGCGCCTCCATGTCGACCACGAAGTAACTGAGACCCTTGTGCTTGGGCACGTCCGGGTTGGTGCGGGCCACGAGCATCCCGTACCGCGCGATGTGAGCGAGCGTGGTCCAGACCTTCTGGCCGTTCACGACCCACTCGTCCCCGTCACGCACGGCGCGGGTCGACAAGCCGGCGACATCGGATCCGGCGCTGGGCTCACTGAAGAGCTGGCACCAGATCTCCTCGTTCGTGGCGAGGCCGCGGAGCAACTGGTGCTTTTGCTCCTCGGTGCCCCAGGTGATCACCGTCGGCCCGCCCATGCCGATCCCGATGATGTTGAACGGTCGGGGTACCCGGTACTGGTTCAGGACGTCGTTGACGTGCTTGGCTTGAATTGAGGTCAGCGACAGCCCGGCGCCATATTCGGCCGGCCAGGTCGGGGTGGCGTAACCCGATTCGCCGAAACGGGTGCACCAGGCGCGGTAGTCCAGCTGGCTGCGCAACTCTGCGAAGCGCGCCTCGTCGCCGTTGTCGATCGCCTCCATCCAACCGTCCGGGAGCTCCGCGCGCAGGAACGTCAGCACCTGTTCCCGTAGCTGCTCGTCCGTCGATTCGGCGGTATCGATCGCCATGGGCCCTCCCGGTCTGGCCGTGTCCCGGATCGTACCGGGAGTGGGGCCATCACCGCGGCCCTTGAGGTCACTCAGCGCGTTCGAGGTCGGGCGAAGTCGATGCGGCTCACAGGTATCCTCGACGCGACACCCGTCGCGTGCACGGTGTCGTCCGAGAGCGGGCTCCGGGCGGTGTACGTCTTCGGTGTGGCACTGCAGAGGTCGGCGGACGGACGGAGGCGTGATGAGGGTCCATCATCTCGAGCGTCACCGCTACGCCCGTGTCGGCTGGTTGCGAGCCGCGGTGCTCGGCGCGAACGACGGGATCGTCTCGGTGGCGAGCATCCTGCTCGGCGTCGCGGCGGCGACGTCGTCGCAAAGCCAGATCGCGGTCGCCGGGATCGCGGCGCTCGTCGCCGGTGCGATGGCGATGGCCGCGGGCGAGTTCGTCTCGGTGAGCTCGCAACGAGACACTGAGCGGGCCGACGTCGCACGGGAGCGGCGCGAGATCCTCCAGAACCCCGATCATGAGCTCACCGAGCTCCAGGAGATCTATGAGCTCCGTGGCCTCGACGAGCGTCTCGCGCGACAGGTCGCGGAGCAGCTCATGGCCGAAGACCCGCTCGGCGCCCACTTGCGCGACGAGCTCGGGATGACAGCGGCGACGCGCGCGCAGCCGTTGCAGGCGGGAGCGAGCTCCGCGCTGAGCTTCTGGCTCGGCGGCGCGCTCCCGCTCGCCTGCGCGATCGTGGCGCCGAGTGGAGCACGGATCCCGGTGGTCGCCGCGCTCGCCTTGGTGCTGCTGGCGGCAACCGGAGCCCTCGGCGGGCGGTTCGGCGGCGCTCCGGTAGGCCGGGCCGCGCTGCGAGTGCTCGCCGGCGGCAGCGTGGCCATGCTCATCACCTGGCTGATCGGAACCGTGGTCGGAACCGCGATCTAATCCGGCGGCGCGGTCAGGGCCTCGCGGTTCACGAACGAGTACATCCGGTCGGGCTCGATGCGCGCGTAGACACCGTTCGATTCGACCCACTGCTCCCAGTCGGGTCCGTAGCGAGGTACGTAGGTGTCGAGCAGGTACTGGCGGAAGCGGGCCTGCTCGGGCGTGGCGATGTCGATCGGGTGGGCCGATCCGTGCACGATGACCGCCAGCTCCTCCCCCCTGGTGTGCGCCGCGCTGACCTGGGGACGGGCCTGGATATGTCGCATGCGCACCGAGTCGGGCGACGACCCGAAGTAGAAGTAGCCCCGAAAGAACAGACCGTCGACGGGAGCGACCAGCGGACGACCGGCCCCGGTCGCCGTGGCGAGATTCAGGATCTGGACGCCGACGAGCAGCGCGCAGAGTTGCGCCGCGTCCAAACGACGATCGGGCGTGAAGATGCTCCGCAGATGCGCCCCGCCATGGGTATGGCTGTCATCGAGGAGCCGTTGGAGGGCGTCGAGCTCGTCGGTGGACTCGTGCATCGGCGCGCCATCATGACACCAGCGTCGTCGTAGTCCCTCGCTGAGCCTCGTGGTCCGAGCCTCCGCCTCGCCGGTTCTGCACGAACCGACTCGCGTGCCAGCCGAACTCGATCAACGCGATTCCGATGACCGCGATCGCGGCCCCCTCGGCGAGGATCGCCCCGCTCGGGAACGCGAGGGCGTAGAACTGGCGAAACGCTGGGACGGCGAGGATCGTTGCCACCGCCAGGACCATCGCGACGACGAGGAGTCCGCGCCACCAGTTGATGGGTCGAGCGAGTATGGCGAGGATCCACAACGCGATGACGATGACCACCAACGCCGCGGCGGTGCGCGATTCACTCAAAGACAAGTGGTGGGCGTCGAACGCGAGGCCGTAGGTCAGCAGGCCGGCAGCCCCGGTGACGAGCCCGGCGGGGACACAGAACCGCAGGACCCGGTTGATGAACCCCGGGATGTATCGCCGGGTGTTCGGCGCGAGGGCCAGGAAGAACCCGGGGATGCCGATCGTGAACGTGCTGATGACCGTCAGGTGGCGGGGAAGGAACGGATACTTCCAGTCGAGGATGACCACCGAGACGGCCAACACGATGGCGTACACCGTCTTGGTCACGAACAGGTTCGCCGACCGTTCGATGTTGGCGATCACCCGTCGACCCTCGGCGACGACGCCGGGCAGCGTCGCGAACCGACCGTCGAGGAGCACGAGCTGGGCGACGGCGCGGGTCGCGGCCGCGCCGGATCCCATCGCGACCCCGATGTCGGCGTCTTTGAGGGCCAGCGCGTCGTTGACCCCGTCGCCGGTCATGGCGACGACGTGGCCGCGGGCTTGGAGGGCGTGAACCATCGCGCGCTTCTGCTGGGGGGTGACCCGACCGAACACGGTGTGGGTCTCGAGCACCTCGCCGAGCTCGCCCTCGTCGTCGGGGAGCTCGCGTGCGTCGTAGGGGGCGTCGGCACCCGGGAGGCCCACCCGGGCTGCCACCGCGGCGACGGTGCGCGGGTTGTCGCCGGAGATCACGCGGAGCGCCACCCCCTGCTCGGCGAAGTAGGCCAGGGTCTCTTTGGCGTCGGGGCGGATCTGCTCTTCGAGGAGGACGAGAGCGACCGCGGTGAGCGGCTCGGGGAGTTGTTCGCCGGCGGGCGCGGCGCTGGCGGCGAGGACGAGCACCCGTTTGCCGGACGCGGCGAGCTCGTTGGCCCGAGCCCGGACCGGATCGTCGGCGCCAGCCTCGGGGAGGACCATCTCGGGCGCGCCGAGGGTCCAGGTTCCTTGGGCCTCGAAGGTCGCGGCGCTCCACTTGCGGGCGGACGAGAACGGGGTCGCCGCGGTGCGGGTCCAGCCGGGAGGAGGTTCAAACGCGGCCCCAACGGCGGCGAGCGTGGCGTTGCGGTTCGGGTCGTCGGCGAGCGCGCCGAGCGCTGCTTCGATGTCGTCGCCGTGCGGCCCGAGGGCCTCGTAGCGGTGGAAGACCACGTTGCCGTCGGTGAGGGTCCCGGTCTTGTCGAGACAGACGATGTCGACGCGGGCCAGTCCCTCGACCGCCGGGAGCTCTTGGACCAAGACATTGCGACGAGCGAGCGTGACGGCGGCGATCCCGAACGCCAGGCTGGTCAGCAGCACGAGGCCCTCGGGGACCATTCCCACGACACCGGCGACGGTGCTGGTGAGCGCGGACGACACGTTGTCGGTGCGGAGCTGCTGCCAGAGAAGCAACGCCGCGATGGGGAAGAGGGCGTACTGGATGAGGCGGAGCAAGAAGTTGATGCCGTCGACGAGCTCGGAGCGGACGAGGCGAAACTGGCGAGCTTCGAGCGCGAGCTTGCGGGCGTACGAGGCGGAGCCGACCGCGGTCGCCTGAAAGCGACCGGTGCCCGCCACCACGATGCTTCCCGACATCACCGGCGCGCCGGGCTCCTTGTCGATCGAGTCCGATTCACCGGTCAGCAGCGATTCGTCGACCTCCAGGCCCCCGGCGCTACGGACCACACCGTCGGCGGGAACCTGATCACCGGTTCGTAGCTCGACGAGGTCGTCGAGCACGATCGCTTCGACCGGGACCTCGTGCAGGGCACCGTCGCGTACGACCCGGGCGATCGGCGCGCTCAGCACCGCGAGGGAGTCGAGCTTCCGCTTGGCCCGGATCTCTTGGATGATGCCGATCAGCGCGTTCGCGACGAGCACGATGCCGAACAGCCCGTCTTGGGGCTGACCGACGACGAGGATGACCGCCAGCATCGTGCCGAGGATGGCGTTGAACCGGGTGAGCAGGTTGGCGCGGACGATCTCCCCGTACGACCGGCTGGTGCGCTCGCCACCGCCGTTGGTGAGACCGCGGGTGACACGGTCCGCGACCTCGACCGCGCTCAGCCCGCCGGCGGGCGTCTCGTGGTCCGGCGCGGCCGGGCCCGGCGCACCAGCATCGATGGGCGCCGACGCGGTCATCGCCGGCGACGGTAGCCGACCCCACCCCTGGGATTGATCGATACGCTCCCGTTCGTGGAGGACCCGTACCCCACGCGTTGGGTGTCCGACGTCGTGCTCAGCGACGGTGGGACCGTGCACGTTCGGCCCATCCGTAACGCCGACTCCGACGCGCTGCTCGGCCTGTATTCGCGGCTCTCCGACGAATCGCTGTACCTCCGGTTCTTCTCGCCGGTGCCGGCACCGACGGCGCGTCAGCTCGAGGCTCTCACCGACCTTGACTACGACCATCGGTTCGCGCTCGTCGCCGAGCTCGGGGACGAGATCGTCGCCGTCGCTCGCTTCGATCGGCTCGCGAACGAGACGGACGCCGAGGTGGCGTTCACGGTGCAAGACGACCAGCAGGGTCGAGGGTTGGGATCAATCCTCTTGGAGCATCTCGCCGCCGCGGCGTGGGAGCTCGGAATACGGCGGTTTGTGGCGTCGACGCTGTCCGGGAACATGAAGATGCTGCACGTCTTCCGGGACGCGGGATTCGAAGTGACCCGCCACCTCGACGGTGGGACCGTGGAGGTCTCGTTCCCAATCGGTCCCACCTCGGCCTCGATCGACGCGCAGAACGTCCGGGAGCACATCGCCGAGGCCCGATCGATGCAGCGGCTGCTCAAGCCGGCATCGGTCGCGGTGATCGGGGCGAGCCGCCAGCCGGGCACCATCGGCTATGCGGTCTTTCGGAACATCCTTAGCGGGGACTTCACCGGCCCGGTGTATCCAATCAATCCTGCGGCGCGCTCCGTCGCCGGGGTCCGCGCCTACGCCTCGGTCCGCGACGTCCCCGACGAGGTTGACCTGGCAGTGATCGCCGTCCCCGCCGCGCACGTGCTCGACGTCGCCCACGACTGCGTCGCGAAGAAGGTCGCCGGAATGGTCGTGATCTCGGCCGGGTTCGCCGAGGTCGGCGGGTCGCACGTGTCGGACGAGCGAGCGATCGTCGAGCTCGCACGACACAACGGGATGCGAATCATCGGGCCGAACTGCATGGGCATCATCAATACCCATCCCGATGTGCGGCTCAACGCCACCTTCGCGCCGTTCACGCCCGCGCCGGGGCGGGTCGGATTCGCGTCGCAGTCCGGTGGGCTCGGGATCGAGCTGCTGGCCCGGGCGGGTGAGTACGGGCTGAACGTCTCGACCTTCGTGTCGATGGGCAACAAGGCCGACGTGAGCGGCAACGATCTCATCCAGTACTGGGACGAGGATCCCGACACCGACGTCATCCTCTTGTACCTCGAGTCGTTCGGGAACCCTCGCAAGTTCTCCCGGCTGGCGCGTCGCGTGGCTCGGCGCAAGCCGATCGTGGCGGTCAAGGGAGGACGCACCCCGGCCGGCGAGCGCGCGACGTCGTCGCACACCGCGGCGCTGGCGTCCCCCGATGTGGCCGTGGACGCGCTGTTCCGTCAGGCCGGTGTCATCCGGGTCGACACCCTCGAGGAGCTCTTCGGCGTCGGAACGGTCGTCCGGCATCAGCCCCTTCCGCCGGGACGTCGGGTCGGCATCATCACGAACGGAGGTGGGCCGGGGATCCTCGCCGCAGACGCTTGCGCCGCGGCGGGTCTCGAGGTCCCGGAGCTCTCCGCCGCGACCCAGGCGGTGCTGCGGGCATTCGTGTCAGCCGACGCGGCCGTCGCCAATCCGATCGATCTCGTCGCGTCAGCCACCGCCGAGCAGTACGAACATGCCGTAACGACCCTCCTGGCAGACGATGCGATCGACACCCTGCTGGTGCTGTTCGTGCCGCCGCTCGTCACCCAAGCCGCGGACGTCGCCGAGGCCGTCATGGCGGGCAGCGCCGAGGCCGGTGACAAGCCGATCGTGGCGTGCTTCCTCGGCCGGAACGGAACGATCGACCTCCTGTCCGCGGGTGAGGACGGACGCCAGATCCCGAGCTTCGCCTTCCCCGAAGCAGCAGCGGGGGCGTTGGCGCACGCCGCGCAGCTCGCCGAGTGGCGCGATCGGCCTGTGGGACACGTCCCGGAGCTGGATCATCTCGACCTCGACGCGGCGCGACGGCTCGTCGCGGATCGTCTCGCCCACCATCCGGACGGCGAGTGGCTCGACCCGCACGTAGCCCGAGATCTGCTCGCGAGCGTCGGGGTGCCGGTCCTGCCGACGGTTTGGGTCGCGACCGCCGATGGTGCGGTCGCCGCGGCCCGTGATTTCGATGGTCCGGTGGCGCTCAAGGCCGGGGCTGGAGCGATCGTGCACAAGGCTGACGTGGGAGCGGTCCAGCTCAATCTGCACGGGGACACCGAGGTTCGCGACGCGTTCACGGCGATGCAGGACACGTTGGGTGACGCCATGGGCGGAGCGGTGGTGCAGCCGATGGTCGAGGCCGGGGTGGAGACGATTGTCGGGGTCACCCGTGATCGATCGTTTGGTTCGCTCGTGCTGTTCGGTATGGGTGGGTTCCAGGCCGAGCTGGTGCGTGACACCGCGCTGCGCATCGTGCCGGTCACCGATGTGGACGCCGCGGAGCTCGTGCGATCGCTGCGGGGTTCCCCAATGCTGTTCGGATATCGCAATCTGGCTCCCGTCGCGGTCGACGTGCTCGAAGATTTCCTGGTTCGGGTGGGTCAGCTCGCCGACGCGGTCCCGGAGGTGGCGGAGCTTGATTGCAATCCGGTGATCGTGTCGCCGGCTGGTGCGACGGCGGTGGACGTCAAGGTTCGGCTCGCACCGGTCGGGCCGGT
>DAIPLE010000180.1:0-4605 GCA_036769425.1 Actinomycetota bacterium | reverse complement strand
TCGTGTTCTGGGAGGCGTCCGCCAACCGGGACGAGCGGATCTTCGAGCAGTCGATGTCGTTCGACGTCGGCCGCGACCCGAACCCGCACCTGGGGTTCGGGCACGGCCTGCACTTCTGTCTCGGGGCGAGCCTGGCCCGCCTCGAGCTGCGCGTCACCCTCGAGGAGCTCACGGCCCGGGTGGAGCGCCTCGAACCGGCCGGCGCCCCCGAGTGGACCCGCCCCAACAAGCACACCGGACTGCGCCACGTACCCTTGCGGGTGGACTGGGCCGAGACGAGGAGCTGACCGTGACGACCGCGCTGGATCCCCTCGAGGCGCACCCCGAGCTGTTCCTCCCCGAACCCGAGCCGCGCCCGGTTCGGTACACGATCATCTCGGTCGACGACCATCTCGTCGAGCCACCCCACATGTTCGAAGGGCGGCTCCCCGCCGGCCTCCAAGACCGCGCGCCCCGCGTCGTCGAGGACGACCACGGCCACGAGGTCTGGGAGTTCGAAGGCGAACGCCACTTCCAGGTCGGTCAGAACGCCGTCGCCGGACGTCGACTCGAGACGGTCAAGATCGAGCCGTTCCGGTTCGACGAGATGCGCCGAGGCTGCTGGGACATCGAGGCCCGCATCCACGACATGGACATCAACGGCGTGTGGGCGTCGCTGAACTTCCCGTCGATGATCACCGGCTTCTGCGGACGTGTGTACTCCCAAGCCAAGGACCCCGAGCTGGGCTTGGCGGTGACTCGGGCCTGGAACGACTGGTTCTTCGACGAGTGGTACTCCGAGCACCCGGACCGCATCGTCCCGATGGGGATCACGTGGCTCGCCGACCCCGCCGTCGGCGCGGCCGAGATTCACCGCAACGCCGAGCGGGGCTTCCGGTCGGTGACGCTGCCCGAACGGCCGCACCGCATCGGGTTCCCGTCGATCTTCGACCAGGCGTGGGAGCCCATCATCGCCGCGTGCGCCGAGACCGGCACCGTGATCAGCTTGCACGTCGGCTCATCGGGCATGCCGGAGTTCCCGCAGGGCTCCCCCCCACTGCAGCTCGGCGCCACCTTGTTCGGTCAGCTGTCACTCACCGCATGCGCCGAATGGGTGTGGTCGGCGTGGGCGGTGAAATACCCGGAGCTGAAGATCGCGATGTCGGAGGGCGGTATCGGCTGGGTCGGGATGCTCATCGACCGCCTCGACAACATCGTCGACCGTTCCGGGTACGGGCTCGACGGGTTCGGTGGTCTGCGGCCCGCCGAGGTGCTGCGCCGCAACTTCTGGTTCTGCACCATCGACGACCCGTCCACGATCACGACCCGTCACGCCATCGGTATCGATCACGTCATGGTCGAGGTCGACTACCCCCACGGTGACGGGACGTGGCCGAACACCCAGGCGGTGATCGAGCGGTACTGGGGTGATCTGCCGGTCGAGGACCTGCGCAAGATGACCCACGAGAACGCCGCCCGTCTCTACCGGCATCCGCTCCCCGAGGTCTGTCTCCCGTGACGCGCCCCCGCGTCGCCTGACCCGGCCCGCCGCGGCGCCGACGGGCCCCGATGCTCGAGGTCACGGGTCGAACCGCGTCACCGGCAAGAATGCCCCGATGCTCGTAGCTGGAGCCTGCGTCCTCTCGTTCCTCGCGGGAGCGGTGCCGTTCTCGAACCTCGTCGCGCGTCACCGCCGCGGTGTCGATCTGCGCGAGACCGGCTCCGGCACCGTGTCCGGCACGTCGCTGTACCGTGTCGCGGGGTTCAAGGCGCTGGCGTTCGCCGGGATCTGTGACGTCGCGAAAGGCGCGCTCGGACCGCTGCTCCTCCTCAACCATCCGGTCCCGGCGGGGATCGCGGGCGGCTTGGCCGTCGCCGGCCACAACTGGTCACCGTTCCTGCGCGGGCACGGCGGCCGCGGCCTCGCCCCCGCGCTCGGGTCGCTGCTCGTCAACGCCTGGCCTGGCGCGGTGCTGCTGCTCGCCGTGCTCGTCGCCGCACGGGCGTTTCGTCAGACCGGCCTCGGCGGGTTTCTCGGGGAGGTCGCCCTCACCCCGATGCTCGTCATCACCAACGGGACGAGCGGCGCGGTCGCCGGCGGTGCGATCGCCGCGCCGATGCTCGTGAAGCGGGTCGTCGGCAATGGCCGACCCCGCGATCCTGGTGTTCGCGCCTACCTGCGGCGGTTGCTCTTCGATCATGACCTCGAGTCGTCGTGAGCGTCCGCACCCTCGTCCGACGCCGAGGCTTCCGGGACCTGCTGATCGGCCAGGGGGTCTCGGCCCTCGGGGACTGGATGGGCACCGTCGCGTTCATGGCGCTGGCCCTCCGGCTCACCGGATCACCCACCGCGGTTGGCGGGATCCTGACCCTGCGGCTCCTCCCCGCCGCGCTCGGCGGCCCGCTCGCCACACGCGCCGTGCGGCGCTGGGACCGCCGCCGGACCATGCTCACCATGGACGTCTTCCGGGCCGGGGTGATCGCCGCCGTCCCGCTGATCCGCGGCCTGTGGTGGATCTACCTGTGCGCCGTCGTCATCGAGGCCGCCAGCATCGTGTTCCTCCCCGCCCGGGACTCGTCCATTCCCGACCTCGTGGGCGACGACGACCTTCCGATGGCCAACGGGCTGGTCCTCGGCTCCTCCTACGGGATGATCCCGTTCGGCGCGGGTGCCTTCGCCGCGGTCGCAGCCCTGCCGCTGGTGATCCTCCACCGCCCGCTCGCGCTGGTGTTCTGGATCGACGCCGCCACGTTCCTGGTCTCGTTCTGGTTCATCTTCCGTCTGCGGATGCTCGGGACGCCGATCGCGCCCGACGCCGAGCGGAGCGAGGTCCGCTTCCGAGACGCGTTCCGGATACCGCTCGTTCGGGCGGTCATGCCGGCTACCGCCGCGGTCGCGCTCGGCCTCGGCGCGCTGTTCTCACTCGGGATCGTGTTCGTGCGCGACGTGCTTCACGCCAGCGACACCGAGTTCGGGGTGCTCATCGCGCTCTTCGGTGTCGGCGCGGCGATGGGGCTCGGGGTGTTGCAGCTTCGCCGGGGCCGGGAGCCGCTACTCGAGACCCGTCTCGGGGTCCTGTTCATCGGTGTGGTCGTCGCGGTCTTCTCGCTCGTCGGGACCATCTGGCTCGCGTTCGTCGGCGCGACCGCGTTCGGCGCCGCGGCCGCGTTCACGTTGGCGTCCGGGATGGGCGCGCTGCAGTCCCGGCTCGAAGGGACGCAGCGCATCTTGGCGTTCGCCGCGTTTCACGTCGTGATCCGGGTGGCGT
This sequence comes from Actinomycetota bacterium, assembly GCA_036769425.1. Lineage (GTDB taxonomy): Bacteria > Actinomycetota > Acidimicrobiia > IMCC26256 > PALSA-555 > PALSA-555. The sequence goes on along the minus strand of DAIPLE010000180.1, from coordinate 1,357 downwards.
TGAGTCTCGCCGCGATCGGCGCCGGGATCGCTGGTGACGTGCTCAACGACGTCCGCTGGCCGCTCATCGGCACCCTCGAGCCGTCGCGCGTCGTGCTGCTCTGCTCCGGGCTCCTGACGATCCTCGCGTCGCTGCTCGTCAGCGAGCGGATCGCCCGCCCGAACCTCGAACCGGTCTCGTCGTGACCGTCGCGGTCGTCACCGACAGCGCCGCCGCCCTCCCGGCCGACCTGGCCGCGAAACATCAGGTGACGGTGGTGCCGATGTGGCTCACCGTGCGAGGCGAACCCGAACCCGAGGGCACCCGGCCGCTCGAGGAGCTCGTGACCCACAGCCAGGTCACGACGTCGGCGCCGACTCCGGGCGAGTTCGAGACCGCGATCAAAGACACACTGCGGGGAAGTGACGGCGTCGTGGTCCTCACCATCGCCGGGTCGATGAGCGCCACCTACCAGTCGGCGTTGGTCGCGGCCAACGCGGTCGGGGGCCCGGTCCGGGTCGTCGACACCGCCACCGCGGGGGGAGCGGAGGCGCTCGTGGTGCTCGCCGCGGCCCAGGCCGCCCAGGCCGGCGCCGACCTCAACGCGGTGGAACGAGCCGCGGTCCACGTCATCGACCGGGTCCGCCTCGTCGCCACCCTCCCCACGCTCGAGCATCTCGTGCGCAGCGGACGGGTCCCCGGGGTGGCCGGATGGGCGGGGAAACGACTCGGCATCAACCCGCTGTTCGAGTTCCGGGACGGCAAGGTGCGGCGGCTGCGCCCCGCGTTGAGCCACGAGGCGGCCCTCGATCGAATCGTTGGTCTCGTCCAGCGGTCCCGGGTCCCCGGCGCGGCGTTGCACGTCGCCGCGCTGCACGCCCTCGCGGTCGACGTCGCCCAGAGGCTGCTGGAGCGGGTCACCGCGGACGAGCAGCCCGCGGCGGCGTTCGTCGGGGAGTTCGGCCCGGTCATGGTGGTGCACACCGGCCCCGGCCTGGCCGGGTTGGCGTGGTGGTGGGAGGAGCCGGTCCGTCCCTGATCTGGCTACCCGCGGTCGGGCCCGACCGTCGGTGACGCCGGGGTGGGCTCCAGGCACCAACCGAGCGCGGCGAGGATCGCCGGGGTGGCCTCGGGCTCGAAGGCGTGCCCGAGACCGTCGACGAGCTCGAGTCGTCGAGGCTCGCGCGACGCGGCGAACAGCGCCTCGGCGTCGGCGACCGAGATGAACGGGTCGGCGCGACCGTGCACGAACGCCACCGGCGCGCCGAGCTCGCCGACCAGCTCGATCGGCGGCGCCGGACGGGGCCCGCACCGGGCGATCCGCACCCCCATCTGGCGGCGTGCGAACTCGCGCCCGAACGGCGTCTGGGTGAGCAGC
>DAIPLE010000033.1:0-13820 GCA_036769425.1 Actinomycetota bacterium | reverse complement strand
GCCGAGGACCCCCGCGGATCACTCCGGTGGAGAAACTCTGTCCGGGCCTGGTCAGGAACCGGGCATCCGGTCACCGATGACCCCGTCCCGGGCCAGGGCGGCGAGCTCGGGGTCGGACAGTCCGAGGTCCCCGCCGAGGATCTCGGCGTTGTGCTCCCCCATCGTCGGAGCGCCGCGGCGGTGCTGAATCGGGGCGAACGAGAAACGCATCGGCCAGCCCGGGTACCGCCGCCGGCCGGTCCGGGCATGGTCGAGGGGCACGTAGTAGCCCCGGGCAACGAGTTGGGCGTCGTCGAACATCCGCGGGACGGTGAGGACCCGACCCGCCGGGATACCGGCCGCGGTGAGCTGGTCCACGACGTCGTGGACCGCACGACCTCCGGTCCAGGCGGCGATGACCTCATCGAGCTGATCGTGGTGGGCCCGGCGTCCCGCGGCGGTGCCCAGCGTCGGGTCGCCAAGCCGCTCGTCGTCGGCGAGGACGGTGGCGAGCGCCGGCCACTGCTCGTCGTCGGCCACGGTGATCGCGACCCATTCGGGGCCCTCGTCGCCGGGTTGGCATGGATACACCCCTTGGGGTGCGGCGTCGGCGTCTCGGTTCCCTCGCCGCGGGATTGCCCGCTGGTGCGCCGACCACTCGACGACGAGCTCGGCGGTGAGGTTGGCGCCGGTTTCGAGCTGCGCCACCTCGATGAGCTGACCCTCGCCGTGACGCGCCCGGTGCTCGAGCGCGGCTTGCACGGCGACGGCCGCGTGCATCCCGATCACCGGGTCGGCCATCCCCCCGGGGTGCATCGGACGGTTCGGTGGTCCGGTGACGCTCGCCATCCCAGTGGCCTGTTCGATGACCATGGCCCAACCGACGTAGTCGCGCCACGGACCGACCAGCCCGAATCCCGGCATCCGCACCATGATCACGTTCGGGTTGATGTCCCGCACCTGCTCGTAGCCGAGCTCGAACTGCTCGACGACCCGAGCCGAGAAGTTCTCGAGGACGACGTCGGCGCGCTCGACGAGACGGTGAAGCAACATTCGGCCCTCCTCGGTGGTCAGCTCAAGGGTGACGTTGCGCTTGTTCAGGTTCGTCCCCGCGAAGACACCGCTGCGCTCGTACCAGTCGACGCCCATCTCTGGTCGCGCGCCGGAGAACCGGAACCCGTCCGGGCGTCGGGTGGATTCGACTTTGACCACGTCGGCGCCGAGAGCACCGAGGTACATGGTGCAGTACGGACCGGCCCAAAACGTCCCGAGGTCCACCACCCGGACGCCGGTGAACGGCAGGGCGCCAGCCCCGGGTCCCCCGTCGCGGGTGGGAGCGGGCGCCGGAGACGGCTCGTCGACCGTCTGCTGACCGAGCGCGGGTGCGGGACCGCGCCGGCACGCGGGAGTGGCCGAGAGCCGGTACGGGGGCCCGGGCATCGTCACGCCGTCCTCGTCGATGAAGAACGGGCGTTCGCGGAACTGTGCATAGTGGAGCAGCATGCGCCCGTCCCCGACCGGGGCCGCGGGGACGCGAAACGCCTGACTCAGCTCGACGATGTCGGCCGCGTCGCGCGCTCGGAGCCAGGGTTCGAGACGGGCGTAGAACTCGTCGAGCAGCGGACCCCCCTCAGCGAGATCCGGTTGGCGGGAGCCGAACTCGTCGAGCTCGAACATCGTGCAGGCGTCGACGAAATGCTGACCCGTCAACGCATTGATGCCAACCCACCCGTCCCGGCAGCGGACGATTCCCGGAAGGGGGAAATGGCGGGCTTGGGGCGGCGTCAGCCCCGCCGCGAGCAGATCCTCCATCACCAAGTTCGGGTACGCGAGCGTCCCGACCAGACACTCCATCACCGCGAGGTCGACGACCGCGGTCGTGTGGCCCCGCCGCGCCGCCCGGACGGCGGTCAAGGCCCCCGCCGCGGCGTACGTCCCGGCGGCGTACTCGTGCAGGCGGGCCCCGACCTGTACCGGATCCATCTCCGGGACCCCGTGGTTCGACACCCAGCCACCGAGCGCTTGGAGGACCAGGCCGCTGGTGGGCCGACCGACGTAGGGACCCGACTGCCCGTACGGGGCGATGCGCACCACCGCGAGGGGTCGACGCGTCGAACCCGGCGAAGTCAGGTCGATTCCCAGTGCTTCGAGGCGGCCGGGGCCGAGACTCTCGACGAGGACGTCCGCCTCGTCGAGGGTGTCGCGGAGCCACGCCCCGCCGGCGGCGTTGTCGAGGTCGACGACGCAGCTGCGTTTGCCCCCGTTGAGGTACCCGAAGAGCAAGCCGGCTCGATCGACGTCGTCGGGGAACGGGGTCCAGCGCCGCAACGGATCCCCTGTCGGAGGCTCAGCCTTGACGACCTCGGCGCCGAGGTCGGCGAGGAGCTTCGTGGCGTACGGGGCGGCGATCTCGCCGCCGAGCTCGACGACTCGGAGCCCGTCGAGGGCGTTCACCCCAGCCCACCGGGAAGGGGATCAATCCGGAGTCGCCGGAGGCGAGGGTTCGCGATCCGCCATGCCCCATCAGTGACGACGTTGCGCTGGTTGATCTCCTCGATCGCGGCGACTCGGGTCATCGGGCCGTCAGGCTGCATGGCCGCGGAGCGTATTCGGGGTCGTCGGCGACCCGCTCGACGTCTCGCACGCCCGGGCCGCGTCAGGAGGGGTGTCGGTTCAGCTGTTCTTCGGGATGTCGCGGAACGGCTCGGTCTTGTCCGGACGCGGTTCTGACGGAAGACCGAGGACCCGCTCCCCCAGGATGTTGCGCTGGATCTGCTCGGTTCCGCCGCCGATACGGATCCCCCACTGTCCGAGGAACTGCTGTTGCCAGAAGCCGTCTTCGTACGCGTCGCGGCCCGAGAGCATGGCGTGCGCCCCTTCGATCGCCAACGCCAGGTCGCCGTTGCGGGCGGTGTGCTCGGAGATGGCGAGCTTGGCCACCGAGCTCTCGGGTCCGAGAGGCCGCCCGGAGCGCATCGCGGCCTGGGCCCGCTGACCGAGCCATTTGAGGATCTCGAAGCGGATGTAGGCGGCGGCGAGCCGCTGGCGGATCTCAGGATCCTGGGTGCAGCGGTAGTGGCGGGCAACCTCGACGTAGTCCCGGAACCCGAGGCCGGAACCGCCGCCGCTGATCAGCGCGCGCTCGTTCATCAGCGTGGTCTGCGCGACGCCCCATCCGGCGTCGACGGCACCGAGGAGCTGGTCCGAGGGGATGCTCACGTCGGTGAGGAAGGTCTCGTTGAAGTGCGCGACGCCGGTGATCTGACGGAGGGGGCGGGCTTCGACACCGGGCGTTCGCATGTCGACGAGGAAGAAGCTGATCCCCCGGTGCTTGGGGACATCCCAGTCCGTCCGGGCGAGGAGGATGCCCCAGTCCGCGAAATGCGCGAACGAGTTCCACACCTTCTGACCGTTGACGACCCACTCGTCGCCGTCACGCACGGCCCGGGTGGTCAGCCCAGCCAGGTCCGAGCCCGCTCCGGGCTCGCTGAAGAGCTGGCACCACACCTCGTCGCCCCGCAGCGTCGGAGGGAGGAATCGGCGCTTCTGTTCCTCGGTGCCGTGCACGAGGATGGTGGGGACCACCATCCCGAGCGCGACCGCGAACACGCCGGTGTCGATCTCGTAGCGCGCCACCTCCTGGCGCCACACCCGCTCGAGCGCCGAGCTCTCGCCGCGACCTCCGTACTCACGGGGGACGCTGATCCCGGCGAAACCAGCGTCGAAGAGTCGACGCTGCCAGGCCCGGCACGCCTCGACGTGCGCTCCTTCATCCTCGGCGGAGTGGCTCGCGGCCGCGACCCGTCGTTTGAAGTCGCTGCTGTCGTGATGACGCCGAGCCGCGTTCGCCTCGAGCCAGGCGCGCGCCTCGTCGCGAAAGGCGCGCTGCTCGGACGTTTCGGTGTCGACTTCGAGCGTGGTCACCGCTTCTGGTCGACGGCGTCGAGCGTCGCGCCGACGACCCACATCGCGAAGTACTGCGCCGCACCTCCGTACGCCTGGCCCAGCCCGACCTTGGCGTCGGGAACCTGGTGCTCCCCGGCTCGGCCCCGAACCTGCTGCGCCGCTTCGGCGAAGCGCAGCATCCCGGATGCGCCAATCGGGTTCGAGGACAGCACACCACCGGAGGGGTTGACGGGGAACGAGCCGTCAATCTGGGTCTCGCCGCTCTCCACCATCCGCCAGCCCTCACCGGCCCCCGCGATGTCGTGGCCTTCGAGCCACATCGGCTCGTACCACGAGAACGGCACGTACAGCTCGGCGATGTCGACCTGGCGCCGAGGGTCGGTGATCCCGGCTGCCTCGTAGACCATGTGCGCGCATTCCACGCCCGCTTGGGGCCGGACCGGGTCGCGCCCGGGGAACGTCCCGAGCTCGCTGCGCATCGCGCTGGCGAGCACCCAGGCCGGGGGGTGCGGGGCGCGCGCCGCTCCGTCTTCGGTGGTGACGACCATGGCGCACGCACCGTCGGACGACGGGCACGACTCGTGCCAATGGATGGGATCCCACAGCATCGGGGATTCCTTGACGTCGTCGATCGTGAGGTCCGGCATTTGGAGGTGGGCGTACGGGTTCTTCGCCGCGTTGCGGCGGTCTTTCACCGCGACCATCCACCCGATGTGTTCGGGTGCGCCGGAGCGGGCCATGTACGACCGCATCCACGGCGCGAAGATCCCGCCCGCGCCCATGCCGCCGCTGCGACCCCCGGCGAGGCCCCACTGGGCGTTGCCTTCGGCTTGCTTCTCGTAGGCGACGGTGAGGACCCGGTCATGCACCCCGGTCTGGACCAGATGCGTCGCGACCAGCGCGGTGGAGCCACCGACGCTGCCGGCGGTGTGCACTCGCATGATCGGCTTCCCCGCGGCGCCGAGCGCGTCGGCCATGCTCAGCTCGGGCATCATGACCCCCTCGAACGGGTCGGGGGCCTTGCCGAGCACGACGGCGTCGATGTCGGTCCAGGTGAGCTCGGCGTCGTCGAGGGCCCGCTGCGCGGCCTCGCGCACCAGTCCGGGCAGCGAGACGTCGTCGCGTCGCTTCTTGTGCTTGGTCTGTCCGATGCCGACGATGGCGGCGGGGCGGCTCATGACGTCACCCTCCCTCCAGCACGCAGACCAGGTTGTGTTGCAGACATTGCCCCGAGGTGGCGTGCGCCACGGCCCGTTGCGCGCCGCGCTCGGAGATGGCGCGGGCCGCCTCGGCGATTCGGGCCAAGCCGACCGCCATGACCGGGTTGGCGGCGAGCGGGCCACCGGACGGGTTGACGGTGACCTCGTCGCCGAGGCCAAGGGCTTCGCGGAGCAGCTTCTCTTGGTGCGAGAACGTGGCGCAGAGCTCGGCAACCTCGACGGGCTTGTCGCCCACGCCGGCGTGGGTGCCGGCCTGTCGGGTGGACAGCGACTCAGTGAGATCGCGCATGCCGGGCTGGTGCGGCTCGATCCGATGGTCGATCCCGCGGATCCAGACCGGCCGTTCGCACACCGCGCGGGCCTTGTCGGCCGTCGCCATGATCACCGCGCACGCCCCGTCCGAGATCGGTGGCAGGTCGTGGCGGCGCAGCGGTGCGGTGAGGTACGGCTCGCGGAGCAGCGCGTCGACGTCGCTCGGCCCCGAGACCTGGGCGTACGGGTTGCCGGCGGCGCTGGCGCGGCTGCGGGCCGCCGTCTCGGCCATCTCTCGTTCGGTGAGGGTGCCCTTGTCGAGCATGGCCCGGGCCTGCAGCGCGGCGAGGGAGACAGGGTCGGCGCCGAGGGGGGTGATGGTGTACGGGTCCATCTGGAGGGGATAGATCTCGGCCGGGTCACCGGGCGAGGATTTGCCGGACCCGAACGCCAGCGCCAGGTCGATGTCGCCGTGCTGCAGCCGAACCCACGCCTCGTAGAGCGCCCAGGCGCCGTCCATCTCCACGTGCGATTCGGAGATGGGAGGCCAGGCACCGACGGCTTCGAGATTCGAGACGAACGCGAAGGTCTGGCCCGACAGGTAGTCGCAGCTGCCGGCGCAGGTGAAGCCGAGGTCACGACGGTCGATGCCCGCCCGGGCGATGGCGTCACTGATCACCGGGAACAGGAACTGGGGTTCGGTGAGGTCGGCTTGCCGCCAGCTCGGCGACTGGGCGTAGCCGATGATCGCAATGTCTTCCACGCTCAGAACGCCCGACCTTGGAGCTGCTCCGCGGGCACGTCAGCCTCACCGGTGGGTCGCCACCCGACGATGCATCCCTCGGCGCCACCCCAGCTGCGGTTGGTGACGTCCTCGATGCTGCGTTCCGCCTCGGGCTTCCAGACCGCCTCGACGCGCATGCCGACGTGGACATCGTCGACGGGAACCTCGACGACGTCCTGGAGGTTCATCATGCCGCCCTCACCGTCGAGGAGGATCCCGGCCCGCACGAACGGCTCGGTCTCCTGCTGGCCGTAGTACTGGACGGGCGTGACGACGGTGTAGTTGGCGATCACGCCCCGATCGGAGAGCACGACCTCGTCCTGGTCGGTGGTCTCCACGACACAGATCGGGCAGTAGCCGCGGGGCGGGGCATAGACCAGCCCGCAGCGGGGGCACTTGTGGCCGGTGACGTGTCCCTGGAGGAGCTCGTCGGCGTAGCGCATCACCACGGGGCAGAGCGGCTCGTGGTACTCGAGCTGCATGAAGTAGTCCATCATCCGAACCGAGCCGTCGTCGGGCGCCTCCGGTTTGGCGTCGCTCATGCCGACCCCCAGGGGACGAAGACGAGGTCGGTGATGTGGCCGGCTCGTTCGTCCTTCCAGCGGGCGACGACGCGCATCCCGGTCCGCATCCGGTCCATCGACCCCGCGTCGACGGCGTGGAGCAGCCCGGTGTCGGCCCCGTCCAGGCGGATCAGCGCGAACGCGAACGGATGGTCAAGGGGATGTTTGCGGCCGGGGCGGGTCACCCAGGCCCAGGTCTCGACGACGCCACCGGGGCCGACCTCGACGAGGTCGGGTTCGATGGGCTCACCGGTGGCGGGATCCCATTCGAGCGGCGGTACGAGGACGCGCCCCGTACCGGTGCGGGCCCCGAGGATCGTCGCGTTGCGCAACCCGGTGAGGAACGGCCCGAGGACCGGCCCGAGGGTTCGGGTGTAGGGGAACTCGATGGTGTGCGTGGTCAGCCGCTGCTCGGGCACCGCCGGAGTAAAACACGTTCCATTTCGAGGTTACAAATGGGGGGTGGTCAGCGGCCGTCGAGGAGCATGCGGGTGGCGGACTCGAGCTCGTCGTTGACGGTGGCGGTGTCGTTCCAGCCGTTGACCCAGCCGACGAGCCACCCGAACCACACCATCCGGAGCGTGCGGGCGGCGCGGGCCTTGACCGTAGGGTCGAGGTCGCCGATGGCGCCGGCGAGCACCCGGTCCATGGTGGCCATGAGCTGGATCTGGCAGTCCCGGACCGCGGGGTCCGGCGACGCCGATGCGGTGACGAGCGCCGCGGTTCGGCGGGGCTCATGCTCGGCGGCCTGCATCGCCTGGCCGAGGAGCTCGACGACCCGGTCAGCGGCGGTGTGCCCGACTGGGGGGCGACGGTTGAACCGGTCGGCGAGGTCTCGCCACAGCTCCACCTGACACGCCGCCAGCAGGTGGTCTTTGGAGCTGAAGTAGCGGTAGATGGTGCCTAGCGCGACCTGGGCCCGGGTGGCGACGTCACGCATCTGCACCGCGTCGTAGCCCCCTTCGGCGGCGAGGCTCATCGCGGCGTCGAGCACCCGGTCCCGGCGAGCGGCCTGATTGGGGGTGAGGGTCTCGTCGTCGACGACCATCACGAGGGCGCTTCCGGGACGGCCGGCAACCCTCCGACGACGCGTTCTTGCGCCACGGCGTTGTCGTCGCGTACCAGCTCGAGGACCGCGGCCGCGATGTCGTCGGGTGAGAGCAAACCCATGACCGCTTCGGCGGCCCGGGCCCAGTCGGCCCAGCGTTCCCCGTCGCCGGATTTGGGCAGCAGGGGGGTGTCGACGAGACCGGGCAGGACCGCGTTGACGCGGATGCCTTCCTCGGCGAGTGGGGCGCACGCCCGGGTGAACATCGCCACGCCCGCCTTCGTAGCCGAGTAGATCGGATCGGCGGTGAGCGGGAACAGCGCCGCCATCGACGCGGTGTTGACGATGGCGCCCCCGCCCCGGCGGCGCAGCACGGGAATGGCGAGCCTGGTGCCGACCACGACGCCACCCAGGTTGACGGCCATCACCCGCAGCAGGGTCTCGGGGGTGATGTCGGGCCAGAGTGGCTCGCCGCAGACCAACCCGGCGTTGTTGAACACGATGTCCACACCGCCGTGCGCGGCTTCGCCGGTGGCGAACATGGCCTCGAGCGACCGGGGCTCGGTCACATCGGTGCGAACCGCCGAGGCCTGGCCTCCGGCGTCGTGGACCAACCCGACCGTCTCGGCGGCGGTGGCCTCGTCGATGTCGGCGGCGACGACCGTGGTGCCCGCGCGCGCGAACGCCACGGCGGTGGCCCGACCGATGCCCGACCCCGCTCCGGTGACGACGGCGACTTTGCCTTCGAGCTCCACGAGACCTCCATGCTCCCACGACTACGAGAACGCGTTCCAGAGCGCCGACCTACGCTCCTGTCGTGGACGAGCACCGCGAGACCCCGGACGGCCCCCGCCTCGCGTTCTCGCATGTCGACGACGTCCCCTGGACCGAGGTGATCGCGCAGCAGCACGGTGGCCGCCGGGTCTCGGTGCACGAGAAGTTCCTCGAATGGACCCCACAGCGGATGGTGGTCCTGGGTCGCTACGACGCCGGGATGATCATCGAGCGGCACGGTCACCGCAGCGACAACCTCGTCTACGTGATGGAAGGCGACCTGACCGTCGGTGACCGTCCGTGCCCGGCGGGGACGCTCATCACCCTCGAGCACGGCGCGGTGTTCGGCCCGTTGATCGCCGGTCCGGACGGCTGCGTGCTGTTCGAGACCTGGGGTGCCGACGTCGCCCCCGTGTCTGCAGACAAGGACGGCTACGCGCGGCTGCTCGCGGAACGCGGCGTGGTGCGACTCCCGAACCCGCCCTTTGAGAAGCCGCCGACCGCGCCGGCGAGCGATCTCGGCACCGGGGACCGCTGGTCCTAAGGATCGGGGACCAGCAGTTCGGCGATGGCGTGCGTCGCGACGTCGAGGCGCGCCGCGGTCGCCTCGTACACCGATGCCGGTTCCCCGAACGGGTCGGGGATCTCCTCGTCGCCCCGGCCGGGGAGCGCGCCGACGCGTTCGGCCGCGGCCCGCGCCGCCCAGGCTCGCACGGTCTCGTCGGAGCGGCGGGGTCCGATGCGGGCTCCGAGGCGGGGAAGCTCCGCGACGAGAAAGGTCCGAGCGGCGGCACCGGGGTCAAAGGCGTGGATGCCCCAGACGTGGCTGCGGGTCATCGCGAGGATCAGGTCCGCGTCGGCGACGAGCACGGCGGTCAGGGGTCGGCTGCGGTGACTCGAGACGTCGACCCCACGCGCCGACATCGTTCGTGTCGCGGCGTCGGTGGCAGGTCCGTCCCAGGCGAGCGTGCCCGCCGAATGGACATGAGCCGAGGCGTCGCGTGCCACGAGATGCGCGCCGAGGAGCGCCTCGGCCATCGGGGATCGCGCGATGTTGCCGGTGCAGACCACCAAGACGTTGAACGAGGGACGACGGTCGATGGGTGGCGATCGTAGGAGGCCGTACACTGCGCGCCGGCGAGGGGAGATCGACCGGTGGAGCGGCTCGAGACCGAGCATGTGGCGTCGGTGATCGACGCCGACGGCCACGTGTGGGAACCCGAGGAGGCGTGGGAGCAGCACCTCGACCCGGCGTTCCTCGACCGTCGCCCCCGGATCGTCCTCGACGACCGCCAGACGTCGCGCTACCTGATCGAGGACCGTCTGATCCCGGCGGGGACCGGTCGCGCCGCGTGGGCCCCCGAAGGGTTCCGGGAAGCGTCGCTGCACCGGCCGGGTGGGGTTGACCCCACGGCCCGGCTCGTCGACATGGACGTCGACGGCATCGACGTCGCGGTGCTCTACGGCACGCTCGCGCTCGGGCTGTGGTCCATTCGCGATCTCGACCTGCAGGTGGCGTGCTGTCGAGCCTTCAACGATTGGCTGGCGCGCTACTGCGCGACGGATCCGGCGCGCTTGCGGGCCGCGGTGGCGCTGCCGTTCGGGTCGATCGACGCCGCGGTGGAAGAGGCCGACCGTGCCGTCACGGAACTGGGCGCGGTGGTCCTCACGATCCCGGGCTCGGTCCTCGGACGCAACCTGGACGACGCGGCACTGTTCCCCCTGTACGAGGCGGCCGAGCGGCTCGACGTGCCCCTCGGGGTCCACGCGGGTGGCACCGGCCTGGCCATCGACCGGTTCGTAGATCAGTACGCGATGGCGCACGCCTGCGCGTTCCCGATGGACATCATGCTGGGCGCCACCGCGCTGCTCTGCGGCGGTGTCCTGGAGCGGTTCGCCCACCTTCGCGTCGCGCTGCTCGAAGCCGGGTGCGGCTGGTTCCCGGCGTTCCTCGAACGGCTCGACGAGCACTTCGAAAAACGACCCGGCGAGATGCCGAACCTGACGCGTCCGCCCAGCACGTTCGTCGAGGAAGGCCGCGTCGTCATCTCCTGCGAACCGGAGGAGCACGGCATCCGCTACGCCGCGGAGCGTCTCGGTGCGGGCGCGGTCATCTACGCGTCGGACTACCCACACTGGGACGCCGAGTTCCCCGGTTCGGTGGCCGCGATCCGGGACCGGGAGGATCTCGACGCCGTCACCCGCCGCGCCATCCTGGGTGACAACGCTCGGCGGCTGCTCGGCGCCCGCTTCGAGCGGGTATCCGTTCCGGTGGAGAGAGGACCACGATGACGTCACGAACGCCGGTCACGAAGCTGCCCGAGCCGGACCTGGGCCAGACGCTGATCAGCAAGGATCGGTACCTGTCCCGCGCCTACCTGGCCTCGGAGTACGAGCAGCTCTGGCCCCGGGTCTGGAACCTCGTGGGGCCGCTCTCCGATGTCGCCGAGGCCGGCGACTACCTGGTGTTCGACCTCGGGTCCGAGTCGATCCTCGCGGTGCGCGGCGACGACGATCGGGTGCGGGCGTTCCACAACGTGTGTCAGCACCGGGGGCGTCGCCTCCGCGAACCCGGCAGCGGGCACGCGGCGACCTTCCAGTGCCCGTATCACCTGTGGACCTACGGGCGAGACGGCGGGCTCACCTGGGTCCCCGACGCCGACGACTTCCCCCAGGGGGACCCGACCGGTTGCATCGGCCTGCCCGAGGTGCGCTGCGAGACGTGGAACGGCTGGGTGTTCGTCAACCTCGACCCCGACGCCGAGCCCCTGACCGAGTTCCTCGGGCCCCTCGTCGAGCACCTCGCACCGTACGACTTCGGCGCGAACTACCACCTCGTCGAGGACATCTCGATGGCCTGGTCGTGCAACTGGAAGGTGGGTGTCGACGCGTTCAACGAGGTGTACCACGTCCAGGGAATCCACCCCGAGCTGCTGTCCTTCACCGACGACGTCGACTGCCCGGTCGACATCCTCGGCAAGCACAGCCGCTTCATCTTCCGCGTCGGTTACCCGAGCCCCCGGTGGACCGATGACCTGGCCCGCAAGGAGGGCTACCCCGACCGCCACCAGATCACCCAGATGATGCGCACGATCATGGAAGCCGCGGGCCTCGACGCCAGCCGTTTCGACGGTCGTCCCGACGCGGTCCGCCCGGCGTTGTTCGAGGCCCGCCGCGAGTACGGGATCCGCAACGGGCTGCGCTACGACGACCTCGCCGACGAGCAGCTCACCGACGACTTCCACTACTTCATCTTCCCGAACATCACGTTGAACATCAGCGCCGACCACTTCTGGTTCTTCCGTCACCGACCGCACCCCACCGACCCCGAGCAGATGTGGTGGGACTTCCAGACCTACGTGCGTCTTCCCGTCGGCGTCGACCCGCCGCCCCGACCCGAGCGGACGGTCTGCGTGTTCGGCGACGGAACCGAGCAGAAGTTGCACCTCGCGCTCCAGCAGGACGCCGCCGCGTCACCCCCGGTGCAGGCCGGTATGCGCTCCTCGGGATTCACCGGGCTGTACCTCGCGCATCAAGAACGGCGCATCCGCCACTTCCACCGGGTACTCGAGGACTACGTCGGGTCGTGACCACCTACGTGCCCGTCGCCGCCGAGAGCGACGTTCGGCCGGGTCGCGCCCGCTCGGTCCAAGCCGGTGAGCTCTGCCTCCTGCTCTGCAACGTCGACGGCGTCGTCTACGCCATCGCCGATGTCTGCACCCACGACCACGGGCCGCTCGGCGACGGCCGTCTCCGTGGCCCGGCGATCGAGTGTCCCCGCCACGGGGCTCGCTTCGACGTGCGCGACGGATCGGTCCTCGCTCCCCCGGCCGTGCGGCCGCTGGCGACGTTCGCGACTCGCGTCGTCGATGGACGCGTCGAAATCGTCATCCCGGACGAGGACCTGCGGTGAGCGGACCGCTGGACGGCATCCGGGTCGTCGAGCTCGGCGTCTGGGTCGCCGGTCCCGCCGCGGGTGGGATCCTCGCTGACTGGGGCGCGGAGGTGATCAAGATCGAGCCGCACGACGGCGACCCCGCCCGCGGGTTTCTCGCCATGCTGGGCGGCGACCTGCCCTTCAACCCGCCGTTCGAGCTGGACAACCGCTCCAAACGCAGCATCGCCGTCGACCTGACCGCACCCGCGGGCCAGACCCTCGCCCTCGAGCTGATCGACCGGGCCGACGTGTTCCTCACCAACATCCGACTCGACGCGCTCGAGCGGCTCGGCCTCGACGCCGCCCGCCTCCGCCAACGCCGCCCGAGCCTCGTGTACGGGATCATCACCGGCTACGGGCTCGAGGGACCCGAACGGGGCCGCGCTGCGTACGACATCGGTGCGTTCTGGGCCCGCAGCGGGATCGCCGGACTCCTCGCGTCGCCCGGGGGGGAGCCGCCGTTCCAGCGGGGCGGGATGGGCGACCACGGGGTCGGGATGGCGTTGGCCGCCGGGATCTGTGCCGCGCTCACCGCCCGGGCCCGCACCGGCGACGGTCAGGTCGTCGCGACGTCGCTCATGCGCCACGGGATGTACACCATCGGGTTCGATCTCAACACCGCGTTGCGGTTCGGTGTCCCGATCGGCACCGCGACGCACGCCACGATGGGCAACCCGGCCATCAACTGCTACCAGGACCGCGACGGCCGCTGGTTCTGGCTCATCGGGCTCGACGGGGACCGTCACTGGCCCGATCTGTGCCGCGCCGTGGACCACCCGGAATGGATCGACGATCCCCACTTCGCCACCGGGCGGGCACGCCGCGAGCACCTCGATCAGCTCATCCCGGCCCTCGACGCGATCTTCGCCACCCGGACCCGCGAGGAGTGGGGTGACATCCTCGACCGCGAAGGGATGTGGTGGGCGCCGGTGCAGACCACCGACGAGGTGCTCGCCGACCCGCAGGCCTGGGCTGGCGGAGGTTTCGTCGACGTCCCGGACGGGTCGAGCACCCAGACCATGATCAACTCGCCGGTCGATTTCCTCGGCACCCCCAGCGCGCCGCGGGGCATGCCGCCCGAGCTCGGCGAGCACACCGATGAGGTGCTCGCGGAGCTCGGCCGCGACGCCGCCACCATCGCCGCGCTCCGAGCCGACGGGATCGTGACCTGAGCCGCCCGCTCAAGTCGCGTCCCGGTTCCGGCAACTCATCGGTATGGTCGCCCGGAGTGATTCGCCGACCGACGGCCGTCGTCCTCGCCGTCGTCGTGGCGCTCGTCATCTCCGCCGCCCCGAGCGCCGCACGCCGGACCGGCACCTCCGGGATCGGCGACCCCTACTTCCCCACCCTCGGTGAC
>DAIPLE010000032.1:4076-13848 GCA_036769425.1 Actinomycetota bacterium | reverse complement strand
CGAGAAGATCGGCGCCGAGCTGGTCAAGGAAGTCGCCAAGAAGACCGACGACGTCGCCGGAGACGGCACCACGACCGCGACGGTGCTGGCCTGGGCGATGATCCGTGAAGGGCTGCGCAACGTCGCCGCCGGCGCCAACCCGATGGTCCTGAAGAAGGGCATCGAGAGCGCGGTCTCCACCGCCGTTGACTCCATCAAGTCCCAGGCCCAAGCGGTCGAGACCGACAAGGCCCAGATCGCCAACGTCGCCACCATCTCGGCCGCCGACGTGGAGATCGGCAAGATGATCGCCGAGGCGCTCGAGAAGGTCGGGACCGACGGGGTCATCACCGTCGAGGAGAGCCAGACCTTCGGGATGGAACTCGACCTCGTCGAGGGCATGCGCTTCGACAAGGGCTACATCTCCCCGTACTTCGTGACCGACCCCGAGCGGATGGAAGCCGTCCTCGACGACGCCTACCTGCTCCTCGTCTCCTCGAAGATCTCGGCGGTCAAGGACATGCTGCCGGTCCTCGAGAAGGTCATGCAGGGCGGCAAGCCCCTCGCCATCGTCGCCGAAGACGTGGAAGGCGAAGCGCTCGCGACGTTGGTCGTGAACAAGATCCGCGGCACCTTCAAGTCGGTGGCGGTCAAGGCCCCCGGCTTCGGGGAGCGCCGCAAGGCCATGCTCCAAGACATTGCGATCCTCACCGGCGGCCAGGTGGTCTCCGAAGAGGTCGGCTTGAAGCTGGAGAACGTCGGTCTCGACCTGCTGGGAACGGCCCGCAAGATCGTCGTCACCAAGGACGAGACGACCATCGTCGAGGGTGGTGGCTCGAAGACCGACGTGCAGGGCCGCATCAACCAGATCAGGGCCGAGATCGACAACACCGACTCCGACTACGACCGCGAGAAGCTCCAGGAGCGGCTCGCCAAGTTGTCGGGTGGCGTGGCGATCATCAAGGTCGGTGCCGCCACCGAGGTTGAGCTCAAGGAGAAGAAGCACCGCATCGAGGACGCCGTCCAGACCACGAAAGCCGCGGTCGAAGAAGGCGTCGTCGCCGGAGGCGGTGTGGCACTGGTCCGAGCCCAAGCCAAGGTGCTCGACGCCGCCAAGAAGATGGACGGTGACGAAGCGACCGGCGCCCGCATGGTGGCCCGAGCCCTCGAAGAGCCGCTCAAGCAGATCGCGCAGAACGCCGGCATGGAAGGCGGCGTCGTCGTCGAGAAGGTCAAGAACCTGAGCGGCCCCGAAGGCCTCAACGCCGCCACCGGCGACTACGAGGACCTCATCAAGGCCGGGGTCATCGACGCGGCGAAGGTGACGCGCTCGGCGCTGCAGAACGCGGCATCGATCGCGGCGCTGTTCCTCACCACCGAGGCCGTCGTCGCCGACAAGCCCGAGGACAAGCCCGCCATGCCCGCCGGGATGCCCGGTGGCGGCATGGGCGACATGGACTTCTGACCTCGAACCCGAGACCAACCGCCGGTGTGGGGCGCCCTTCGGGGCGCCCCACCCGCGTCCGCCCCTCTTGCCCCGGGGTCGTCTCTCGCGGCCGCCGCGGGGTCCACACTGGGGCATGGAGGAAGCCCGGATCCGCTCCATCGTCCTCGCTAAGTGGTCCGACTATGAACGGGCCGTCCCCGCGGTGCGGGTCCGCTTCCTCGCTCGCGAGTCGTACCTCGAAGCCGCCCGTCGCGACCAGCGGGTCCTCGACGAGCTCGCCGTCGGCTGGTTCACCGACTTTGACACCGAGTTCCGCGACCCGGTGCTCGCCGACCCGGTCACCGAGCAGGTCACGGTCTGTCCGCCGATCATGCGCGACGTCGTCGCCCCCGAACCGCCCCGCATCCAACGCGCCTTCGTCGAAGGGGCCTTCCTCCGCCGCCTGTTCCGGCTCCTCGTCGAACCGGAAGGGTGGGAAGCCGACGCGCAGGTCCGGGCCGTCATGGCCCGGCACTTCCCGTTCCAGCTCGTCGCGGTCGAGGCCGTCGAGGGTCGGCCCGACGCCGGCGCGTAGAGTGAATCACCGCGCGTCGCGACCGCGGCGCCGGACGACCAAGCCGTCGTCGAGCGGCTGACACCCGAACCCGAGCGTGCAGGACCCATGAGCGACGAACCCCTCGAGGCGTCGGTGGGCTGGGGTGTCGTGCACTTCTTCTACCGGGTCGACCGGGTCCGGGCCGACGACGAGCCCGGGAGCGCCAAGCACGTCCTCGAGGCCATCGACCGGCTCACCGCCGACGAGACCCACCAGGTGCTGACCTTCGCGGTCCTGGGCCACAAGGCGGACCTCGGGGTCATGGCCGTCGGTCCCGACCTGGCCCGACTCCAGACGTTCGAGCAGGACCTGGCACGCGCCCCGCTCGTCCCGACCTGGTCGTACGTGTCGCTCACCGAGCAGTCCGAGTACGCCGCCACCGAGGACGACGAGCGCGCCCGTCTCGCGGACGAGGAAGGTGTCACCGATCCCGCCGACCTCGAGGCCCGCCTCGCGGTGTGGCGCGACCGCATCGAGCACTACCGGGAGCAGCGGATCCATCCCCGCCTGCCCACCCGACGGGCGATCTGCTTCTACCCGATGTCGAAGCGACGCACCGGACCCGACAACTGGTTCGCACTCGCCTTCGACGACCGGAAGCGGCTGATGGCCGGGCACGCCCGCGTCGGACGCTCCTACGCCGGCCGGGTCCTCCAGCTCATCACCGGGTCCGCCGGTCTCGACGACTGGGAGTGGGGCGTCACGCTGTTCGCCGACGACCCCGCGGCGTTGAAGGAGATCGTGTACGAGATGCGCTTCGATGAGGTGTCCGCGCGCTACGCCGAGTTCGGGCCCTTCGTCACCGGTCTCGTCCTCGAGCCGGTCGAGGCGCTCCGCCGTGTCGGGCTCGACGCCTGACCGACGAGCACGCGGCGGCCCGGGCCCGCCTCACCGAGGCTGGCGCGGTCATCGTCGCCGGCGTCGAAGCGCATCTCCCCGAGTATCTCCTCGGTCGCACCGCCCGGGTCCTCGACGCCTGGGACCGTCTCGCCCCCGACACCCACGCCGGGGTCGACGAACGTCTCCGGCGCGCCGTCGACACCGCCACCGGACGCGTCGCGGCCGAGCTCGCCGATCTGATTGACACCGAACCGGCGGCGCACCGCTCCACGCCGCTGGAGATCGTGCGCGGCGCGGTCCGGGAGCCCAGCGTCGTGCTCGAGGACGCCGGGATCCCCGCCGTCGTGCGCGACGAGTTCGAAGAACGCTCGTTTCCCGACGATCGCTACGGCCTCGCGCCTCGCACCTTCGCGGACCTCGACGACGCCCTCGGCCCGGTGCAGCTCGTGTGGGGCCTGGCGAAGGCCGCCGTGCTGCGGGTTCCTCCCGGCCCCGCCCCGCCACAGTAGAGTGGCCGGTTGGTCACCGTGGGTGAGGGGTTGGGATGACGGACCTTGTGACGCCGGCCGAAACGGCGCGGGCGGGCCAGGACCAGCTGTGCCTCGACGGCGAGTCGAGCCTGGCGCTCGCTCACGGAGGACTGTCGGCCGACCAGCTCGGGGCGGTCCTTCAGCACTCCTTCGACACCATCACGGTGCTCGAGCCCGACGGGACCGTCCGCTACAGCACCCCCGCCGCCCAGCGGATCGGCGGCTATCCCGACGCGTTTGAATTCGGGCAGAGCGGCTTCGATCGGATCCATCCCGACGACGTCGGCGAGGTCGTCGAGGCGTTCGCCGAGTGTCTCCGGACCCCGGGGCTGAGCCGCCAGTTGCAGCTCCGGCTGCGCCACGCCGACGGCCACTGGATCACGATGGAAGCGGTCGGCAACAACCTGGTCGACGACCCCAGCATCCACGGGATCGTCATCTCGGCCCGCGACGTCACACTCCAACGGGAGACCGAAGAAGCGTTGCGCACCAGCGAAGGGCGCCTACGCGACCAGGCGCACATCCTCGAGATGATCGCCACCAGCGAACCGGTCGAAGACATCCTCGCTGAGATCTGCCGATCGGTGGAGGCCTACTCGACCGAGACGCGCTGCACGATCTGGCTCGTCGACGAAGACGCCATGGTGCTGCGCCCAGGCGCAGCACCGTCGTTTCCCGACTCGTTCACCCGGGCGCTCGACGGCCTGCCCGTCGCCGAGGGCGCCGCCGCCTGCGGGACCGCGGCGTTCCGGGCCGAGACCGTCGTCGTCGCCGACGTGCTCGACGACCCCAAGACCGAGCCGTTCCGTGACCTCGCTCTCGAAGAGGGGATCCGCGGCTGCTGGTCGACACCGGTACGTGCCGCGTCTGATGGCCGGGTCCTCGGGACGTTGGGGACCTACCTGCGCGAGCCGCGAGGCCCGACCCCGCTCGAGGAGGCGACGGTCGAATCGCTGCTGCAGCTGGCGGCGATCGCGATCGAGCATCACATCTTCGAGGACCAGCTGTCGCACCAGGCTCATCACGATCCCCTGACCGGGCTGCCCAACCGGATCCTGTTCCACGAGCTGCTCGAGCATGCCCTCGCCCGATCGCTGCGGGTCAACACCGCGGTCGCGGTCCTGTTCTTGGACCTCGACCGTTTCAAAGTCGTCAACGACAGCCTCGGTCATGATGCCGGCGACGCCCTCCTGGCGGTCCTTGCCCGACGGCTTGAGAGTGTGCTGCGTCCTGGGGACGTCGTGTCTCGGTTCGGTGGTGACGAGTTCACCGTCCTCTGCGAGGACATCGATCCCTACAGCGCGGGTCGCCAATCGGTCAGCGTTGCTGAGCGGATCATCGACGCGATCTGTGAGCCGTTCGTGCTCGACGGCGACGAGCAGTTCCTCAGCGCCAGCGCCGGGATCGCCTTGGCCTTCCACGGCTCGGAACGCCCGGAGGATCTCCTGCGAGACGCGGACGCCGCCATGTACCGCGCCAAGGAACGGGGGCGGGGCTGCTGTGAGATCTTCGACGAGGCGATGCGGGCCCGCGCCCAGGACCGCCACGAGATCGAGAACACGCTGCACCGCGCCGTGTCGCGCGAGGAGCTGCGCGTCTTCTACCAACCGGTTATCTCGCTCTACGACGGCGCATGCATCGGTGTCGAAGCCCTCGTCCGCTGGCAGCACCCCGACCGGGGGCTGCTCGCCCCCGGGGAGTTCATCCCCCTCGCCGAGGAGACCGGCCTGGTGGTTCCCATGGGCCGGTGGATCTTGAAGGCGGCCGCGGCGCAGGCCGCCGAGTGGCAGCGGGCCCAGCGGGAGCCGGCCCGCTTCCGGCTGTCGGTGAACCTCTCGGGCCGCCAGCTCCAAGATCCCGATCTCGCCGCAACGGTCGGCGAGCTCCTCGACGCGGTCGGCTTGGATCCCCGGGCCCTCTGCGTCGAGATCACCGAGAGTGTGCTGATGGAGGACGCCGATGTCGGTGCGTTGAAGGCGCTGAAGTCCATCGGTGTGCGAGTCAGCGTCGACGACTTCGGGACCGGCTACTCGTCGCTCGGGTACCTGCGCCGCTTCCCCGTCGACGAGGTCAAGATCGACCGCTCCTTCGTCGCTCGTCTCGGCACCGACCCCGCCGACGCCGCGATCGTCGCCGCGGTCGTGAGCCTCGGCCACGCGCTCGGGATCTCGGTCGTCGGGGAGGGCGTCGAGACCGAAGCCCAGCGGGACGAGCTTCGCGAGCTCGGTGCCGACGCCGCCCAGGGCTTCCTCTTCGCGCCGCCCCAACCCGCGCCGGATCTCACCCCCCGCCTGCTCCGCGGTAGCGGCTGGGGATAGCGCTCGAGCCGCGTCGTGCGGCGACATCGGCGTGACGAGGCGCACCAACGGTCCGAACCGGCACCCGTCACCTAAGGTGCGCGTGTGAGTGAGCCCGCCCCGGTCTCGGCTGCGGACCTGCTGCGCTGGGCCGAGACCCTGTCGGGGATCGCACGCACCGGTCTGGGCTTCACCCAAAGCCTCTACGAGCGTGAACGCTTCGAAGAGGTGCTCAAGGTCGCCGCCGACATCCGGGCCGGCGCGGTCGAGGAAGCCGAAGCCGACGCGCTCTTCGACGAATGGATCTCGACCGTCGGTGACGGCGTCGCCGGCTACGTGACACCGAAGGTCGCGGTCGCGGCCGTCGTCGGCAACGACCAGGGCGAGATCCTCCTCACCCAGCGCGCCGACTCCGGGGTGTGGCTCTACCCGGTCGGGTGGGCCGACGTCGGCTACTCGCCCTCCGAGGTCGCGGTCAAGGAGGTGCACGAGGAGACCGGGATCGAAGTCGAGCCGGCGTCGCTCATCGCGGTGTTCGACGGCCTCCGTCTCGGCTTCGCTCGCCTGCCGCTGTACTCGCTGGTCTTTCACTGCCGGATGCTCGGCGGTGAGCTGCGGGGCCATCCCCTCGAGACGCGCGCCGTCGGCTTCTTCGCCCGTGATGCCTTGCCCTGGCCCCTCGCCGGTGGCGCCCGCTGGGTCGAGACCGCCTTCGCCGCGATCGACGGCGAGCAGCGACCGTGTGACTTCGATCCGCCCCGCACCCCGCCGTGGCGAGAGGGTTAGGCGACGGCGGCCTTCAGCTCGCTCATGGTGAACAGCGGCCGGGCCTCGACCCCGATGTCGTGCAGCGCGGCTGGACCCCCGGCCTCGCGGTCGATGACGCACAGCGCGTACTCGACGATCGCGCCACGGTCGCGAAGGTCGGCGCAGGACAACAGGACCTGACCGCCTGACGTCACCACATCCTCGACGACGGTGACGCGGCGGCCCTCGAGCGCACCGCCCTCGGCCAGCTGACAGGTGCCGTAGGTCTTGGCCTCCTTGCGCACGAACAGAGCCGGGAGCCCGGTGACCGACGAGAGCGCCACCGCCAACGGCACCCCGCCGAGCTCGAGCCCGGCGAGGGCCTCGGTCCCGTCCGGGACCAGTGGGACGAGCGCCTCACCGATCGCGTGCAGCAACTCCGGGTCGCTCTCGAAGCGGTACTTGTCGAAGTACTCGTGGCTCGTCGCACCCGACCGCAGCGTGAACGTCCCGGTGAGGTGCGACGCGGCGTAGATCGCCCGGGCCAGCTCGGGTCGGTCCATCACGGCCGACGCCCGAGCTCGTCGAGCAGCATCCCGGTGATCGACGCGCCGCGCTTCGAGCGCTCCCACCGGTCGCCGATGGCGGCATGGTCCACGAGCCCCGCGGCGTCGGGTGCGATGCCGAGCGCCTCGGTCGCTGACGCCGCGAGCACGGCCGGTTCGAGGTCGTCGCCGAACGCGGGGAAGCACTCGAGGCCCTCCCACAGCGACGAGAGCGGGCGGGGCTCTCCCCCGAGAGCCAGCGCGCCGGGGTTCGCGCCATCGTGGAGGACGCCGACCACCGTCTCCCAGAGATCATGGTGCGACAGCGGCGGCGCCGCGAACCCCCCGACGGGGTGCAACCGCCACTCGAGCGTCGCGCCGCCCGGACCGTCGTCGGTCAACCAAGTCTGAGTCCCGTTGAGGTAGCTGTCGACCGGCAGACCGAACCGGTCGTCCAACGCCACGACGAGCGCCGCCGACACCGGCCATACCGCCGCCGGGACCCGGTCGCTCACGCCGCGACGGCCGCGGCGACCTCGATCGCCCCGTAGCGAGTGAGCGGCTCGAACAGATCCAGCACGGTGCGGTCGTTCTCGAGGATGCCCCGAGCGCGAGTCGTTACCAGGTGCTGACCGGCGAAGCGTCGGGCGACGACCGCCTTACGGGCGTCGTCTCGCCGCAACGCCCAGCTCGCCTCGTCGAGGAGCAACGCGCCCTGCACGAGATCCGACAGCAGATAGGTCAAACGGCGGGTGTTCAACAGCTGCAGCTCGTTCGAGACGGTCTCGAGATGCGCGATCGCGGCTCGGGCGTCGCCGAGGGTCGCCGCGACCGCGTCGAGCGCGGGAGCCAGCACCGGTGACGGATCCGCGCCGGCGAGGGCCCGCTCGACCCGCTCGAGCAGCACTTCGTGGGCTCCGTCGTTGCGCATGGCCCGTCGCACGTCGAGGCAGCAGATGTTCTCGGTGCCCTCCCAGATGGTGTGGCACTGCGCGTCGCGGAGTTGGCGGGCCATCGGCCAGTCCTCCATGTAGCCGTTCCCGCCGAGCATCTCGACGGCTTGGCTGGCCGCACCGATCGCGGCGCGGGTCGCCCGCACCTTCGCCAGCGGCACGAGGATCCGGCGCAGACGGCGCCCGGCGTCTTCGTCGTCGGCGCCGCGGGTCGCGACCGCGCACTCGAACGTCAATGCCGCGCCAGCCTCGAGATCGACGACGAGATCGACGAGTGTCTCGCGGACCAGCGGATAGCGGTCGATGCGCTGACCCCACTGCTCGCGGCGAGACGCGTAGATCGCGGCCTCGAGGAACGACCGGCGATGGATCCCCAGTCCCATGAGCGCCACGCCGAACCGGCTGCCGTTGACCATCTCCATCATGGTGTTGAGGCCCCGGACCGGTCCCGTGCTTGGCACGGCGTCGGACTCGCGCGGCATCGGGCTCGCGAGCCAGGCCCGCGCCCCTTCGAGGATCACCTCGCCGGTCGGGACGCCGGTGGTGCCGAGCTTGGGTTTGAGCCGCTTGATCCGAAAGCCGTTCGCCGCCCCGTCGGGCAGGAGCCGAGGGACAATGAACGTGGCGAGCCCTCGGGCGCCTTCGGGGGCGCCGTCGGGTCGGGCGAGGACGATGAACACCTCGGCGTCGACGTTCGAGCAGAAGTACTTCTCGCCGTGGAGGCGCCATTCGCCACCGTCGGGCACGGCGCGGGTGCTGTTCGCCCCCACGTCGCTGCCACCCTGACGTTCGGTGAGGAACATGCCCCCTTCCCACGCCTCGTCGGGGTCGAGGCTCGTCAGGCGGCTCAGCATCTCGTCGCGCACCGCCGGGGGTGCGAAGCGCTCCACGATGTCCGCCGCCCCGGCGGTCATGCCGAGCCCGCAGTAGATGGCGGTCTCGGCCTGGCTGACCAGGTACGCGAGCGACGCGGTGACGACCGCCGGCACCGGGCGCCCCGCGTGGTACGGGAGCCCGGTGAAGCCCGCGCGCACCAGGTCGGCTTTGCTCTCCAGCCACGTCGGGTGATGCTCGACGACGTCGACCTCGTGGCCCCACCGGTCGTATCGGCGAAGCACGGGGCCGTGCTTGTCGGTCACCTCGGCACGCCGGGCGAGCGGACCGCCGCACAGGACGCCGTACTCCGCGACGTGCTTCTCGGCGAAGGCCCGATCCTCGGGATCCGGGAGCAGCCGATCGAGCAACGCCCGCAGGTTCGGGTCGAGGGCATACCAGTCGAGGCCGATGCCGTTCTCGTAGCTCGCGTAGTCGGACAGCACGAGTCGAGGGTACCGTGCCCGCATCTGGCGAGGACGGGGACGACACCCCTTACGGCGAAGCGCCGCCGCGCTGCTGGTCGTGGCGGGCCTGGCGGCTTGCGGCGGCGGTGGGGGTGGGCCCAGCGGACCGGTGTTGAGCCGCTCCGACCTGGTGAGCCGGGTGAACGCCGAATGCCGCAAGCTCATGACGGCAAGCAACGACCTCATCACCGCCCAGGACCCCAACTCGCACGGGGCGCGCGTGGAGCAGTACATGAAGCGGGCGGCCTCCCAGCTCCGGGACCGGGTGAAGAACCTCGGCGCGTTGCATGCGCCCAGCTCCATCTCCGGAGACGTCAACCGGTTCGTGTCGCTGCTCGGCCAGTACGCCGACGGCCTCGACGCCCTCGCCAGTCGAATCCACTCGGACGAGACCTACTCCGATCTTCTGAACCGCAGCACCGCCCAGGTCGCCGCGCTCAACCAGCTGTCGGGCCAGACCAACACGATTGTGGCCCGGCTCGGCTTCAACGCCTGCGCC
>DAIPLE010000032.1:0-3976 GCA_036769425.1 Actinomycetota bacterium | reverse complement strand
GCGCCGGACCGTGATGCCCGCTTCGTCCGTCCCGGTCCCGGGACCCGACCGGCGCTGAGGCCCGCTCGGTCACGACGCCCCCTGGCGCGTGTCTCGGGTGCGGCTCGGCTACCGAACGGTGCCCGCCAGGAGGTTCAGTGTGCATCCCCTTCCCTTGGCGCGCCGCGGCGCGCTTGTCCTCTCGGCGCTGCTCGTGCTCGGCGGTGTCGTCCTGGCGTCCGGCGGACGCCCGGCGTCCGCCGCGGAACAGACCGTCTGTCACGACGCGGCGTTGAGCCACCAGCGAACCGAGGTCAACACCGATATCGCGCTCCCGCGCTTCGACCCCAGCCTCGGGGTGCTGCTGGCGGTCAGCGTCCCGACCCAGAGCATCCACCTCGACACCGACGCCCGCTTCCAGAACACCGCCCAGACGAGCGTCGTGTTCTCCGAGGACATGCAGTACACGTTCACGCTCACGAGCCCGAACGGGCTCCCCTCGCCCGCGCCGCTCGCCGGCATGATCCAGCGAATCCCGCCGACCACGTTGGCGCCGTTCAGCGGCACCCTCGACTACCAAGGGCCGAGCTCCGTCACCGAGCCCCCCACGTCCCGGGACGCCGCGGCGGCGTCGGTCACCTCCAGCGACCCCGCGGTGCTCAGCGCGTTCACCGGCGCTGGCACCGTCCCGTTCCACGTCCAGAGCGCGATCGCCGAGGTCTTCAACGGCGGCGGCGGCAACGTCCAGTTCCAGATCAACACCTTCGTCGCCGGCGCGGTGCAGGTCTGCTACCGGTACGCGACGGTCGAGGTGTCGGCCGCGCCTCCCGCCGTCGCCTCACCACCGGCGGTGGCACCGCCTCCGGTGGTGGTTGCGCCCCAGCTGACCGGCTGAGGCCGGTGCTTGCACTGGACGCGCGCCTCCACGATGATGCCCCCATAAGGGCGACCGCCGGGCACGGTCGCCGACGGTTGCCCGGTTCGGCTCTCGCACCGAGCGGTCACTGCCCAGCCCCACCGCTGCGGGACCTGCCGGGTGAAAGGGGGCGCCCTGTCGAGCCGGATGTTGCCCAGCCGACTCCGGGGCGCCCCCACCTTCTGGCCGTTCGCTCCTTCGTGGCTTCCGCCCCGGGGGTGCTGGCCCGTGTCCCTTTGCGTTTCGTGGCGTGACCCGTAGCCTGCCGGTGTGACCTATGACCGCTTGAGTGCCCTTGACGCCAGCTTCTTGCACCTCGAGCGTCTCGAGACGCCGATGCACGTCGGGGCCCTCACCGTCTTCGAGGGAGAGTCGTTCTTCTCCCCCGAGGGCCGGTTCCGGATCGGCGCGATCCGCGACCTCGTCGCCACGCGACTGGATCGCATCCCACGGTTCCGCAAGCGGGTGCAGACCGTCGCGCTCGACGCCGGGCAGCCGATCTGGGTGGACGACGACCACTTCGACATCACCCACCATGTGCGCCTCACCGCCGTCCCGAGCCCCGGCGACCGCCCCCAGCTCCTCACGCTGTTCGAGCGGCTCCAGGCCCAGATGCTGGACCGGAGCCGTCCCCTGTGGGAGCTGTGGTTCGTCGAAGGCCTCGAGGGCGGTCACGTCGCCCTGATCCAGAAGACCCATCACGCCCTCGTCGACGGCGTCTCCGGGGTCGACGTCGCCACTGTCCTGCTCGACTTCACCCCAGAAGTCGCCGTTCCCGAACCGGTGCCGTGGGAGCCGGCCGCGGCGCCGTCACCCGGTCGGCTGCTCATCGACACCCTGAAAGAACACGTCGGGGTCCCCGCTGCCGTCGCCCGCCGGGCCCGGACCCGACCGGACGCGCCCAGCGCCACCGACCGGGTCGCGCAGGTCGCGCGCTCGATCGCGACGCTCGCCGACGGTGGCGTCGTCGCCCCGCGCACGTCGTTGAACCGCCCAGTGGGTCGGACCCGACGGTTCGGGTGTGTGCGCGTGTCGCTCGACGAGGTCAAGGCGGTGCGACACGCCCTGGGTGGCACGGTCAACGACGTTGTCCTGGCCGGCATCACCGGAGGTCTCGGGCGGCTGCTCGAGTCGCGCGGTGAGCTCACGCCCGAGCTGACCCTCAAGGCCTTCTGCCCGGTGTCGGTGCGGGACGAGACCCAACACCTGCAGCTCGGGAACCGGGTATCGGCGATGTTCGTCCCGCTCCCGGTCGGCGAGCCCGACCCCGAGCGGCGCCTCGAGCTCGTCCGCGACGCGACCCGGAACCTGAAGGAACGCGACCAGGCGCTCGGCGCGTCGGCGCTGCTGAACCTCACCGAGTACGCCGCGCCGACCCTCCTCGGACTCGGCGCCCGGGCGGCGCATCACCAGCCGTTCTTCAACCTGATCTGCACCAATGTGCCTGGCCCCCAGGTGCCGCTCTACTGCCTGGGAGGCCGCATGCTCGAGGCCTACCCGATGGTCCCATTGTCGAAGAACCTGAGCCTGGGGGTCGCCATCCTCTCTTATTGCGGTCACCTGCACATCGGTCTGCTCGCGGACCGGGACCAATGGGCCGACCTCGAGATCCTCGAAGCCGGCGTCGACGACTCGTTCGCCGAGCTGCACAAGATCGCGGTCGAACGATGACCACCGTCGGACGTGACGCCTGGGAGCTCGCCGACGCGGTCCGGGCCGGCGACCTGTCGGCGCGGGACGTCCTCGAGGATCACGTGGCTCGCATCGAGGCGTGCAACCCGACGCTGAACGCGGTCTGGTTCCTCGACCTCGACGGGGCCCGGTCCCGCGCCAAAAAGGTCGACGAGCGGGTCGCCGCCGGTGACGATCCCGGCCCGTTCGCCGGGGTACCGATGGGCATCAAGGAGCTGGCCAGCGTCGAAGGTTGGCCCGACACCCATGCTTCGCTCGCGTACCGCGACCAGATCGCGTCGGCCGACGGGACCGAGGTGGCGCGGCTTCGCGCCGCCGGCGCGGTGCCCGTCGGGCTCACCACCGCCTCAGAGTTCGGCGCGGTCAGCTTCACGAACACCCCGTTGCACGGTGTGACCCGTAACCCGTGGGACACCAGCCGCACCCCGGGTGGGTCGTCGGGCGGGTCCGCCGCCGCGGTCGCGGCGGCGATGTTCCCGGCGTGCAGCGGCAGCGACGGGGGCGGGTCGATCCGCATCCCGGCCTCCTACTGTGGTCTGCCCGGCATGAAGTCCACGTACGGCTTCTCGGGGTCCGGCCCCGGGCCGCACTCGTTCTCGATGACGTCGGTGCCCGGCCCGATCGTGCGGTCGGTGCGCGACGCGGCCCGCTACCTCGACGTGATCGCCGGCCCGACGCTCATCGACCCGACGTCGCACCCCCGGCCCCCAGTGTCGTTCGAGGCTGCGCTCACCTCTGGTGAAGCCATTGACGCGCTCCGGGGCGCCCGGGTCGCCTGGTCGTCGACCCTCGGGTACGCGAGCACGCAGACCGAGGTGGAGCAGGCGACGCACGACGCGGCAAAGGCGCTCATCGCCGCCGCCGGGCTGGAGCTTGTCGACCTCGACCCCGTCTTCCCCAAGCCGGGAACGTCGTGGTCCGTGCTCTCGACCCTCGACTCCATGGCCTCCGACTATGAGGCGGTTCGGGACCACATCGACGAGGTCACCGAGGTGATCGCCGCCGGGTTCGCCTCGTTCGAGCACCTGCGGCCCGACGTCGTGCTCAAAGCCATCCGGGGCCATCGCGCCGCGGTCGCCGCCGCGGCGGCGGTGTTCGAATCGGTCGACCTGCTCCTCACCCCGACCACACCGACCCCGGCGTTCGAGGCCGAAGGGCGCCTCCACGGGACGGTGAACGGCAAGGAAGTGTCCCTCATGGGCCTCTCGGCCGCGTTCACTGCGCCGTTCAACCTCTCGGGGCAGCCCGCCTGCTCGATTCCGGTCGGGTTCGTCGACGGCCTGCCGGTCGCGTTGCAGGTCGTGGGGCGCCGCTTCGACGACCTGGCCTGCCTGGCCGCCGCCGCGGTGCTCGAGACCGAGCGGCCGTGGCCGAAGCTCGCCCCGTTCG
>DAIPLE010000031.1:2784-13941 GCA_036769425.1 Actinomycetota bacterium | reverse complement strand
TCACCTACCACGACTCGTGCTACCTCGGCCGCCACAACGACGTGTACCTCGCTCCGCGCAACGTCGTCGGGTCGTTGCTTGGCATCGACATCGTCGAGATGCCACGCAACGGGACTCGCGGCATGTGTTGCGGCGCCGGAGGTGCCCGCATGTGGATGGAGGAACACACGGGCAAGAAGGTCAATACCGAACGTTCCCAGGAGGCGCTCGCGACCGGCGCGACTCGCATCGCCGTGGCCTGCCCGTTCTGCTACGTGATGATGGAAGACGGGGTGAAAGAGGCGCAGCGAGACGACGACGTCAAGGTCCAAGACATCGCCGAGGTCCTCCTCGAGGCGATCGAGCGGATCGACACCGCGCCGGTCCCGCCAACCGCCGAGTTCACTCCCGGAATCTGAGCTGACCCGGCCCCGATGACCTGGCTCGGCTCGCTCCCCGCGTGGGCGATCTTCCCGCTCTTCGCCGCCGCGACCCTGCTGTTCACCGTGGCCGTCGATGGTATTTTGCGGCGCCGATTGGTGCCCGACGACGTCCGCGCCAAGGCGAGCCCGAGCGCGGCGACAACGCTGCAGGCTCTGGCGACCATCTACGCGGTGCTGGCGGCGTTCGTCGTCGTCGACGAATACGGCCAGCTCCGAGACGCCCCATCTGCTGATCCTCGCCGCCCTCGCCGTCGGGTTGTCCATGACGCTGGCGCTCGTCGCGGCGCTGGACTACCCGTTCCGCGGCTTCATCCATATCGACACCGGACCGATGACCGAGTTCATCAACAACCGAGCGGCGCGCTGAGCGGCGCGCGCGTCAGCGATCGTCGCGGAAGTTCAGGTAGTAGCGGCTCGGCGTCGGACCTCGCTGACCCTGGTACTTCGAACCCGTCGTCGCGGTTCCGTACGCGTGCTCGGCCGGGGTCGTCATCCGAAGAAACGAGATCTGGCCAATCTTCATCCCGGGGTAGATCGCGATCGGCAGGTTGGCGACGTTCGATAACTCGAGCGTCAGATGTCCGTCCCAACCAGCGTCGACGAACCCCGCCGTGCTGTGGATCAGCAAACCCAACCGCCCCAACGAGCTCTTGCCTTCGAGACGGCCCACGATGTCATCTGGCAGGGCAACCCGCTCGAGCGTCGATCCCAACACGAACTCCCCAGGATGAAGGATGAACGCGCGTCCGTCGTCGACCTGGACCAGCTCTGTGAGCTCCTCTTGCGGTTCCTTCGGGTCGATGAACGGTGTCGTGTCGTTGCGGAACACCCGGAAGTAACAATCAGTGTGGAGATCCACCGAAGACGGTTGGATCGCGGCGTGCCCAAGTGGATCGATGGCAATACGGCCGGCCGCCAGTTCTTCCTTGATTGAACGGTCGGACAGGATCACCGGCTGAGCCTACCGATCGGCTTCGGCGTGAGCCGTGGATCAACACGCGCGCCGGGCGACCCGGCACGGGCTATCCGCGAAGGGTGGCTTGCTACGCTCCAGCCGCGCCGCGGGTGTAGTTCAGAGGCAGAACATCAGCTTCCCAAGCTGAGAACGCGGGTTCGATTCCCGTCACCCGCTCGGATGCGCTCGACCACGTCAGCGCGATTTTCCGAACTCAGGTCGCAAGCCGTCTGCCTATTTCCCAATGGTGGCCCGATGGGTCGGCCACCCGCCCAGTTCGCCAGCCATGGCCTTCGGCGACCGCTGCGACTTCGGTGGCTCCTGCCGCCACGGCTCCTGCGAAGACGGAGTCTGGGTCGTCAACCGTAAGGATCATGCGAACGGACCGACCGTTGACGGCCTCCGGACTGGAGGCGGCGTCGGCCTGAATCCAGAAGTCGGCTCCTTCGATCGAGAGTTGAGCGACGATCACGTCACCAGCTTCGTCCTCGAGGCGTTCCAACTCGGTCGCACCGAAGGCAGCCCGGTAGGAGGCGAGCGCCTCCGTCGCGTTCTTCACTGAGAGCCACGGAGCAATGCTGGTCATCGACGGTCCCCTTCCCCCACGGCTTTCCGTCAGCCCAGGCACGAGAGTCACCCCGTTTCGCGCCATTGGCCACTTGGATCGGGCGGTCACGCACGAAGAAGTGTTCGTCCGCTCGGCGAGGCCCTTACTACCCGGTGAAGAGGGGAGCGACCGGAAGCGGGCAGACCGCGGGGCTGGCGGGCGGCGGCGCGCCGAGCACCACCGCCGCCGTGCCGATCATCCCGGCGAGGTTCGGGTGCACAGGCGCCGCCGGGGAAGCGGGTGCGAGCGGCTCGACCCAGCGGCGACACGGCGGCTGGCAGGCGTCATGTCCGATGCTCGCGGTGTAGGCGTCGATGAACGTCGCGTTGTTCGCCGCGGCCTGCTGGGCGAGCATGGCATTCATTTCCTTTTCCTTGGCCCGCAGATATGGCACGTCGCCGGGCGCGAACGGAAGCTGCGCATAGCAGCCCGGCCCGGTCTCCGGAAGGATGGCGAGATACGTGACCACTAACACCTGGGCGTCGGGCGAATGCGTGTGGATGCCTTGCAAGACGGTGGCCACCTTGGGCGCGGTGGCCGTGATCCGGTTGCTGATCTGGTCGTTGCCGCCTTGCACAAATTGGTCTTGGCAGGGTGTCCCGTTCGGGTTCGGCGTGAAGCAGTGCACGAGGATGTCGAAGAACCCGACGTCGTTGCCGCCGATCTGCACCGTGACGAACTGCGTGTTGGCATCGAGGCTGTCGAACTGCGGTGGGTTGGGGCCGGGTGTGACGTTCTGGGGTGACGTCATGTTCGCGGTGGTGGCACCCGAGCAGCTCGCATCGCGAAACGTGGGGACCTGCAACGCCAACGCGACGAGGTGCGGATAGTTGTGGTCCGACTTCAAGCATCCGAGCGGATCGGGCTGCTGGGTCGCGATCAGCGGTCCCGCGGTGTACGAGTCACCGAGCGCGACGTAGCTGGTCGGTCCGGCGGCGCCGGTGACGGTTCCGAACCAGCCGATCGAGGCGGCGGCAATGACCGCGGCGAGGACCGCGGCGATTCTGCCGTAGCGCCGCGCTCGCCTCAGCGGCAGATCATGCTCGGTTCCGACGGTTCCCGCGGCAAGTCGGATGGCCCGGACCGTGGGGGCGCCCGGGTGCGCGCTCGGGTTCGGTTACGTCGTGAGGCTCGCGATGCCCCAGATGGCCACGACGAGACCGAGGAGCATGAAGGTCACGGTGCGGGCGAGCGGAGCCTGCGCGAGCGTCCCGGTCGTGGCGAGCCGCGCCTGTTTGCGCACCGGGCTTCCGGGACGGCCTTTGGTCACCGCGTCACGGGCCGCTTGGCGGGCGTCGGAGCGGCGCCGGACGAGCGCCAGCGCGTTGGCGACGAAGAGCGCGGCGCCCATCGCGGCCATGAGCTCGAGGAGTACCTCGGTATAGAAGTCCACCCGCGCACGGTACCCCTGCGCCCGAGATCACCGGGATCGCGGTGCGGGCTACAGCGACGGGCCGCCCGGCTTGAAGACCATGAACACCAAGATCACGACGAGCAGCAGGTTGAGGGCCATCTCGGTCGTGGCCACCTGCTTGGCCAGCGCTTCGAGCTCGACGGCTTGCGGCGGCGGCCCTCCGGCAGCGGATCCGAGGCTGCCGGCCAGCTCGACCATCAAGGCGTTCATCCGACGGACCCGTGGCCGCAACACGCCATGGGACAGCCCGAGACCAGTGATGTAGAGCACCATCGAGAGCCACACCCAGGTCTGACCGAAGTCGAACAGGTTGTTGCCCATCGCGACGAGACCGATGCCGAGGATGAAGACGGCGTAGATGAAGTACTCGCCGACCGTGTAGACCCGGTAGACGGCTTGGCCAATCGCGGCTGCTTCCGAGCCCCCTCGTTTCTTGGCTTGGGCTCCGTACAGACCGTTGAGCGTCACGGCTCCGAAACCGACGATGGCACAGAGGATGTGTAAGACCTTGACGATGTTGTATGCGTCGCTGCCGTACGTCGCGAGCATTCGGCTCTCCCCCCCGTTTGGGCTCCGGTTGCGCGGCGGCATCGTAGGCGGCCTAGGGGTCGAGCGCGTGCTACAACCCGGCTCGTGCGCGTGGTCGTCGCCCGGTGCTCAGTGGAGTACGCCGGTCGCCTCGGTGCTCGCTTGCCGCCGGCGTTGCGGCTGGTGATCCTGAAGGCCGACGGGTCGATCGCGATCCATGCGGATGCGAAGGCCTACAAGCCGCTCAACTGGATGAGCCCGCCGTGCACGATCACCGAGGAAGACGGCGTGATCGTCGCCAGCAACCGCGGCGGCGAGGAGCTCCGGGTGCAGCTCCACGAGGTCGTCTTCGATTCGAGCTTCGAGCTCGGCGACGACCCCGGGTTGGCCAAGGACGGCGTCGAAGCGGAACTGCAGGCGCTGCTCGCGGGCAGCGTCCATGTGCTCGGCGACGGCCTCCGCCTCGTCCGACGCGAGTACCCCACCGATCTCGGACCGGTTGACCTGCTGTGCCGGGACGGGCTCGGTCGCGCCGTCGCCGTCGAGGTCAAGCGCGTCGGAGAGATCGCCGGAGTTGAGCAGCTCCTGCGTTACCAGGAGCGACTCGACCGCGACGGGTCACTCGCGCCGACCCGAGCCGTGCTGGCCGCCACCCGCATCAAACCCCAAGCGCGGGTGTTCGCCGCCAGTCGCGGCGTCGAATGCGTCGAGGTGAACCTCGACGAGCTCCGATCCGGGGCGCCGACCGACCTCCGGCTGTTCTAGGTCCGCCGACGCCCCGGCCGGGGCGGGTCAGGTCGCCGCGAGGGCGTTCCACATCGTGACGAAGAACGCGGCCGCGAGGCCGAGTCCCACCAAGTGCACCCGATCGCCGGCCGGCTTGAAACCGATTCCGGCCAAGATGAAGAGCACGACAGCGACGATGTAGAAGATCGCCGCCGGCGTTGCTCCCATTTGGCTGATGGCAAACATGAAGACCCCCTTCTCGATAATGCTGGCGTCAGGGTACGCCAGGCCAGGGGCTCACATGGTGGATCTCGGACCACGCGCCCGAGAACAGACGGGGAAGATTCGGCGATGAACTCGGTGGCGCTGACCGACCGGGCGAGTGAGGAGACCGGCCTCGATCGTTGGGGCGGCGATTCGTACCGCGCCGGTCTGGATCAGCTCGTCCACGCCCTCGACACCGAAGCGGTATTGAGCCCCCTCGGCGAGCTGGCCCTCGAGGAGCAGATCCTGGCGAATCTCCGCAACCGGCTGCGGGTCACCGCCTGGGTCGAGGAGCATCCCGAGCTCCTCGACGACCCGGTGGAGCGACCGATCATCGTCCTCGGATTGCCCCGCACGGGCACCACGTTGCTCCATGAGCTCTTCCACCGCGACCCGGCCAACCGGTCGTTGATGCGCTGGGAGGCGGTCGACTCCGTGCCGCCACCGGACGCAGCACGTTTCGCTGACGATCCTCGGGTCGACACGGCGCGCGCCGCCGCGGAGGCCATGGACGCCCTCAACCCGGAGTTCCGGGCCATCCACTACGAGGCGCCCGACGGGCCGACGGAATGCGTCGCGGTGCTGTCCCAGGACTTCCGCAGTCTGTTGTGGTCGGTGGTCGCCAACGTCCCCTCGTACACCCGCTGGCTGCTCGAGACGGACGCCACGCCGGCGTACGACTATCACCGTCGGGTCTTGCAGCTCTTGCAGTCCGGCGCCCCGGGACGATGGGCCCTCAAGACGCCACACCACGCGCTGTTTCTCGACGCTGTCGTTGACCACTACCCCGACGCCCGGTTGGTGATGACCCACCGCGATCCGGTGACGGTCGTCGCGTCGCTGTGCAGCCTGGCCGGCACCCTGGGCGCGACGTTCAGTGACGTCGATCACGCCGACGACCTCGTCCGAACCTGGACCGCGGTGGGTCAGACGCTGGTGGAGCGGGTGATGGACTTTCGGGATCGACGCGGCGATGACCACTTCGTCGATGTCGCGTACGACGACCTCGTCGCCGACCCCATCGGCACCGTCGTCGGGATCCTCGGGCACTTCGGCGAGGGGCTCAGCGAACCAGTCGCGGCGAGCATGCGGGCCTATCTCGCCGACGATCTCCATCGCCGGCTGGGGCGACACCGGTACTCGCCGCAGGGCACCGGGATCGATCCCGACGACATCGGGCAGCGATTCGCCCGGTATGTGGACCGGTTCGCGATCCCGACGTCGGCGTCCTGAGTCGGTCGCCGGGCTTGACCCAACCATCACGCCCGGTTCGCCGGACCGTGATCCGAGGACCCGATGCTGAGGACGTGGACCGCACGGCGCACCCTGGTGGGCCCGAGGCGTGGACCGACGGGTGGCTCCAGGGCGCGCGGTGATGCATCGCTGCCCGCGGTGGCGTACCTTAGGGAGACGCCAACCAGGGCTCTCACAACCCCAGCGCAGGACGGGTGTTCTGCAAGGAGGACCCAATGATTCCGATCCTCGGTGAAATCATCGGCTGGGAGGCGCTCGTCGTGATCGGACTGATCGCCCTGCTGTTCGGCAGCTCCCAGCTCCCCAAGCTGGCCCGCTCGGTCGGACAGGCGAGCCGCGAGCTCAAACGGGGCCTCCACGAGGAGCCCGACTCCGAGACCGAGCCGAAAGCCGACAAGGACAAGTAAGCCCTCGTTTACGAGGGCCCAGGACCGACCTATGGCTCCCGGTGCGTTCTCGCCCGCCCACATCCTGATCGTCTTGACCGTGGCCCTCGTCGTCCTCGGCCCGAAGGAGCTCCCGAAGGTCGTGCGGGCCGGCGCGAAAGCGATGCGAGAACTCCGGGCCCTCCGGGCCCGGCTCGACGAGGAGTTGCACTCCCTGACCGACGACGAGGAAGAAGCCCAGCCCGGTTCCGACGGCTGACCGGCCGAGCGGCCGTCGTCGAGTGGGATCCGTCTACTCGGGTGCCATGTTGGCGAATTTGGTGAGTCGATCGACGAACGCCAGGCGTGTCGTCCCCGTCGGGCCGTTGCGGTGCTTCGAGACGATGATCTCGGCCGTGCCGCGCTGGTCGGAGTCGGGGTTGTAGATGTCGTCTCGGTAGATGAAGACCACGACGTCGGCGTCCTGCTCGAGCGAGCCAGACTCCCGCAGGTCGGCGAGCATGGGGCGCTTGTCGGCCCGGTACTCGAGCTGCCGGTTGAGCTGGGACAGGGCCATGACCGGACAGTCCAGCTCGCGAGCAAGGATCTTGAGACCCCGGGAGATCTCGGCCACTTCGACTTGGCGGTTCTCGGCTCGTTTCGCCATCGGCGTCATCAGTTGCAGGTAGTCGACGACCACAAGTCCGAGGTCGCCGTGACGGGCCTTCGTTCGCCGAGACTTGGCCCGCATCTCCATCACGGTGCAGTGGGGGTTGTCGTCGATGAAGAGCGGGGCCTCGGCGAGCCGACCGACAGCGTGGCTCAACCGGGTCCAGTCGGCCTCGGGGATGTTTCCGGTCTGGAGCCGACGGGCGTCCACCCGGGCTTCACCGGCGAGCAGTCGCTTGGTGAGTTCGAGGGTGCCCATCTCCATCGAGAAGAACAGGACCGGCTTGCGTGCTTCCATCGCGACATTCGCGGCGGCGCCGAGGGCAAGGCTCGTCTTGCCGGCACCGGGACGCGCCGCGACCACGATCAGGTTCGAGGGCTGGAGGCCAAGCAGCAGATGGTCGAGGTCGGTGTATCCGGTAGGGACTCCGGTGATGTCACCACTGCTGTCGTAGAGGGCCTCGAGCTGGTCGAGGGTCTCTTGGAGCGCGTCGGAGACCTTGACCATCGATTCGGAGACGCGCCGCTCCGCGACTTCGAAGACCAACGATTCAGCACGGTCGAGCGTTTCGACGACGTCTTGGGAGTCGTCGTACCCCATCTCGGCGATGTCGCCGGCGACGCCGATGAGGCGCCGGAGCAGCGCGAGCTCGTTGACGATCTTGGCGTAGTGCGTGGCGTTCGCGGACGCCGGTGTGGCCGCCTGCAGGTGCAGAAGGGTCTGGCGTCCGCCGAGCGAGTCGAGGAGGTCAGCGCGTCGGAGCTCTTCGGCGACGGTGACCGGGTCCACCGGCTCGCCTTGGCCGTACAGCGACATCACGGCGTCGAAGAGGTGCGTGTGCGCCGGCTTGTAGAAGTCGGATGCCTCGACGCCGGCTTCGACCGACGCGGTAATCGCGTCCCGCGAGAGCAGCATGGCTCCGAGCAGTGATTCCTCGGCCTCGAGGTTGTGCGGTGGGACGCGGCCGCTTCCGGCACGGCGCCGCACTGGTTCGAGTGCTTGGACCACGTCGACCGCCCTGCTCCCCTGTTGGCTATTCGTTTACCGGGCGTTCAGCCCCGCACCGGACGGCCAGCATGGACCGTGCTGCCTGTGGATTGGTAGAGCGAAACCCTTGTGATATCGCGGTGGATGACCGGCCTACTCATCCCCAGGTGTGTGGAGAACTTGTTCACCCGTTGATTGTCTTCGGGAGGTGTGACACCCCCGACCGGCCTATTCGGCAACAACCTCAAGATGGAGGGTGGCGATGACCTCGGGGTGGAGCCGCACCGGCACCTCGGCGCTCCCAAGCTCCTTGATCGGCTCGGGCAGGTCGATGGTGCGCCGGTCCACCTCGACGGCGGTCTGGGCTCGTACCGCCTCGGCCACGTCGCTGCTGGTCACCGAGCCGAAGAGCTTGCCGCCCTCCCCAGCGCGGACGCTGACCTTGATCGTCGCGGTACCGAGCCGAGTCGCGACGTCCTCGGCGGCAGCTTGGTCGCGGGCGTCGCGAGCGGAGCGGCTGCGCCGCATCGCGTTGGCCTGCGCGACGACGCCCTTCGTGGCCTTCATGGCCAGCCCGCGGGGCACCAGGAAGTTGCGGGCGTAGCCGTCCGCGACCTCGAGCAGGTCACCCTTGTGTCCGAGGTGATCGACGTCCTCGCGGAGAACGACCTTCATGCGGGTTCCTCGACGGTCGGTTCCGTCGGCGCGACCGGCTCGGGGGTCGTGGCTTCTAGCTCGGCGGCCTCCGGTGTCGCACTGTCCGCGACGATCTCGGCGGGGCCCGGGTCACTGTCGGGTGGCGTCGGCATGGGCTCGTTGCGCGGGGCCGCCAACACGCCACCGTCGCCCCGGTCTCGCTTGCCCTTGTTGCGATGCGTGACTTGGCGCACCGAGTAGGGGAGTAGCGCCATCTCTCGCGCGACTCGGATCGCTCGCGCCACGGCCCGCTGCTGCTGGGCGTCGTTGCCGGTGACGCGGCGCGCCCGGATCTTGGCTCGCTCCGACATGAAGCGGCGGAGGAGCGCGACGTCCTTGTAGTCGACCCAGACGATCCGCTCGGTGTCGAGGATCGACACTTTCTTCTTGGGTTTGCGCTCGGGGGCGTCGCGCTTGGTGGTACGTCGTGGTCGTGCCATCTAGAAGGGTTCCTCCCCCTCGCCGAGCTCGGCGCCGGTTCGCTCGGCGGGTGCCGGCGCTTGAGCGCCACCGCCGCCACCGCCACCGCCGCCGGGGCTGTCGAACCCGCCTCGACGTTCGTTGCGTTTCACTTCCGCGGTCGCCCAGCGCAGGCTGGGGCCGATGTCGTCGGCGACGATCTCGACCACGCTGCGCTTGTCGCCATTCTCGGTCTCCCATGAGCGTTGCTCGAGGCGACCGCTGACGACGATGCGGGCGCCTTTGCCGATGGATTCGCACACGTTCTCGGCCATCTCGCGCCAGCACACGACGTTGAAGAAGCTGGTCTGCTCCTCCCACTCGTGGCTGGTTCGGTTCTGCCACCGGCGGCTCACGGCCACACCGAACGAGGCCTTGGCGACACCGCTCGGCGTGTAGCGCATCTCGGGGTCGCGCGTGACGTTCCCGACGATGTTGACGGTGCTATCGGGCATCGCTGTGACCTCCTCGTGCGGTGCGGCGTCCGGCCTGGGGCGCGGCGCCGCGTGGGTGGTACCTATCCGTCGGCTGGGGTGCCGAGGGTCTTGCCGTAGACCGCTTCTGGGATCCGCATCACCTTGTGGCGGAGCACCTCGTCGGCAAGTGCCAGCGTGCGGTTCAGTTCGTCGGTGGCGGCGGGCTCGGCCCGGGCTTGGATGACGACGTAGTAGCCCTCCCAGCGCCGATTCAGGCGGTACGCCAGACGGCGTTTGCCCCAATGATCGACGGGTCCGAGCTCGGCGCCCTTGGATTCGAGCAACTTGGTTGCCCGGTCGACGGCGGCCCGGATGTCGGCGTCGTCGAGTTCGGCGTCGTAGATGACCATGACTTCGTACGGCCGCATTGGCCGTTCCTCCTTCGGACCGGCGGGCCCTGACCGGAGGCCGAGGCCACCGGGCTTTCCCGCGGGCTCACCCGTCGCCGCCGGTCCGTAGACACGTCAGCCGGGTGAGCAGGACGTCAAATTGTCGAGCGATGCACTGTAGTCCGGTCGACGTGGAGATCGTATGGGGGGCCTGTGACGGTCAGCCGGTGAGGGCTCCGGCGGGCAGCGCGCCGGCGAGGGTCTCGAGGGTGTATCGGAACGACTTCCGCGCCCGGTAGATGGGGCAGGTGGCATCGGTGCCGGAGCACGGCACCATCCGCAGGGTGTCGACGGTGCGGCCATCAGAGCCGTAGAAGCCGATGTCGAGGGACACCGGAACGGTGGACATTGTCCAGCCGACGTCGGTGGTGGTCGGGAAGACGAAGAGCATGGCGTCATAGCGGCCGAGGTCCGAGCGTTGCCGGAGCCCGCGTCGGCGCTGCGAGTCCGTTTTGGCGATGACGACGTGCAGCGCCCTTCCTCCAACGTGGACGGTGGTGCTCGTGAGCCCGTGGAACGGGGACTGCGCCGGCGACGCCGACTGGACCGCAGCACCCACCGGGCGGCCTTGGGCGGTGGCCCCGAGGCCCGGTGTCGAGACGACCGTCAGGAAGGCCGCGACGACGGCGAGCGCCGTGGCGACGCGGGTCACGCCGGGGCGTGCTCGGTGGTGGTCCCGCCGTAGAGCTCCAGCGCGTCGGCGACGCCGTCGGCGGCGTGGTACGTCTCGTCGCTGGAGGGGAACCGGCCCCCCCGGACGTCGTCGGCGAAGCGGGTCACTGCGGTGATGGCGTCGGTGGTCAGGTCGGCGTAGCGGCGGACGAACTTGGGGGCGATCCGGTTCTCGAGGCCCACCAGGTCGTGGAAGACGAGGACTTGCCCGTCGCAGTGGCGGCCGGCGCCGATCCCGATGGTGGGCACCGCCACGCTGTCGGTGACGAGGCG
>DAIPLE010000031.1:0-2684 GCA_036769425.1 Actinomycetota bacterium | reverse complement strand
GCGCTGGCCCCGGATCGGATCAGGGTGGCGGCGTTCCGGACCGTGTCCTCGGTGGAGACGTGGTAGCTCATCCACGGGAGGTCGGCGACCACGAGCGCTCGGGGACGGGTACGCGCGACCGCGGCGACGTGATACGCGATGTCGCTCGTGGTGACCTGCAGGGTGTCCTCGTAGCCGAGAACGGTCATGGCGACCGAATCCCCGACGAGGATCATGTCAACACCGGCAGCGTCCACGATCCGCGCTGATGGCGCGTCGTAGGCCGTGACCATCACGAGGGGTGTATCGGTCTCTTTGGCTGCGGTGACCGCGGGAGCAGTCACCTTGCGGAGCGGCGCGCTGGGCTCGGTCATGGCCTCACCTCCGCCGTCCAGGGCTCGTGCGGCTCCCGGCGGCACGGCGAGGCTACCCGCTCGGGGTCGTGGCGGTCCGGCCTCCGGGTGCGGGTCAGCCGACGTGGCGTCGGCCGTGGAGCTCGTGGCGCTGGAGATGGTTCCAGTGGCAGTCGAGGCAGACCTCGACGACGTAGCGGGTGAACTCTTCGTGGGTCGCGTCGAGCCGGTCGAGCTCGGTGGGTGAGGTGATGCAGCGACCGTTGGCGCGGGCAAGAGCGTCGCCGTAGACGTAGGAGACGAGGCGGAGGTTGCGCCGTCCGCAGACCGGGCAGGCCGTCGGGGCCGGGGACCCGATGTTGCGACCGGCCCGCAGGAGCTCCGGATGGGCGTCGCAGACGTCGTCGCGGTCGAGGCGACCGGCGCCGAGGTCCCTCAGCACCGCCCGTCGGGCCAACGCGTAGTCGACGTGCCGCCGCACGGGGCGAGTGTAGGCAGGGGCCTCGGCCCGATCTCCGGTTCTCCCCGCGATCGGTGTGCCCGCTCGGAGCGGGTCGCCCGCCTTGACCGAGCCTCGCAGATCACTCATACTGTGTATCGATATATCGGATCGATATATCGGGACCCTTTTAGGAGTGCTCGTGCTGGAGCTCGCCGTCCTCGGACTGCTCAAGGATCAGCCCTTGCACGGCTATGAGCTCAAGAAGCGCCTCGGTGAGACGCTCGGGTTCCTGTGGGGAGTCTCGTATGGCTCCCTGTATCCCGCGTTGCGCCGACTGGAGCGGACGGGGGCGATCGCGATCGTCGTACCGACCGTGGCGCCGGCTCCGAGCCCGTCGACGGGTTCGCTGTCGGGTGACCTGGCCGCGGCTCGCCTCAAGGCGATGGCCGGTCGACTGTCGGCTTCGGGACGGCGGACCCGCAAGGCGTACCAGATCACCGCGGCGGGC
Organism: Actinomycetota bacterium; assembly: GCA_036769425.1. GTDB lineage: Bacteria > Actinomycetota > Acidimicrobiia > IMCC26256 > PALSA-555 > PALSA-555. The sequence continues at coordinate 1,402 of DAIPLE010000031.1, read as the reverse complement.
GAGACCCTCTTCGCCGAGCTGCTGTTGGCCGACGATCCCCATAGCGATGACGAGAAGGCGTTCGCCCTGAAGCTCGCCTTCTGCCGACATCTCGAGCCAGTGCAACGGATCGAGTTGCTGGACCGTCGGCGTCGGGTCCTGGCCGAGCGGCTGGACCGGCAGCGCCAGGTCCACGGGATCCGGGATGACCGCTACACCCGCTCCTTGATGGAGCACCGAACGAAGTCCACCCAGCGCGACCTCGAGTGGGTCGACGAGCTGATCACCGCGGAGCGCGCGGGCCCGGGCGGTTCCCCCCCGGACGCCGCGAGCCCCGCCGTCAAGGAGGAAGCGTCCGCATGAGCCCAGCATCGAAGAAGGTGCGCGTCGCGATTGCCGGAATCGGCAACTGCTCTAGCAGCCTGGTGCAGGGTGTCGCCTACTACGGCGACGCCTCTGCCGAAGACGAGGTCCCGGGCCTCATGCACGTCGTGCTCGGCGGCTACCACGTTGGCGACGTCGACTTCGTGGCGGCGTTCGACGTCGATGCCGCGAAGGTCGGTTTGGACCTCAGCAAGGCGATCTTCAGCGGGAGCAACAACACGATCAAGTTCGCTGAGGTCGGTGCCCTCGGGGTGCAGGTCCAGCGCGGCCCGACGTTCGATGGCCTCGGCGAGTTCTACCGGGACGAGATCGAAGAATCGCCGGCTGAGCCCGTCGACGTCGCCCAGGCTCTGCGCGACGCGAAGGCCGACGTGCTCGTCAGCTACCTCCCGGTCGGCTCCGAGGAGGCACAACGCCACTACGCGTCGGCGTGCCTCGAGGCCGGTGTCGGGTTCGTCAACGCGATCCCGGTGTTCATCGCGAGCGACCCGACCTGGGCGAAGAAGTTCGAGGACGCCGGCGTCCCCATCGTCGGTGACGACATCAAGAGCCAGGTGGGCGCCACGATCGTGCATCGCATCCTGACCCGCCTCTTCGAGGATCGCGGCGTGGAGCTCGATCGGACGTACCAGCTGAACTTCGGCGGGAACATGGACTTCAAGAACATGTTGGAGCGAAAGCGTCTGAAGTCCAAGAAGATCTCGAAGACCCAGGCGGTGACGAGCCAGCTCGACCATGCGATCGAAGCGGACAACGTGCACATCGGCCCATCGGACCATGTGCCGTGGCTCGATGACCGCAAGTGGTGCTACATCCGGATGGAGGGCCGCAACTTCGGTGATGTGCCCCTCAATTTGGAGCTGAAGCTCGAGGTGTGGGACTCGCCGAACTCGGCCGGCGTCATCATCGACGCGGTGCGCTGCGCCAAGCTGGCGTTGGATCGCGGTGTCGGCGGCCCGTTGCTCGGGCCGAGCGCGTACTTCATGAAGTCACCGCCGGTGCAGTACCGGGACGAGGAAGCACGCGAGATGGTGGAGGC
>DAIPLE010000179.1:0-4702 GCA_036769425.1 Actinomycetota bacterium | reverse complement strand
CACGAGGGCGATAGTCATCATCTCGTTCAACGTCGCGGCGACGAGTCCTGTTCCCCGATCCGGCCTCGGCCCCCGATGACGCTCACCGACGATGACGCCCGGGAACTGTTCGACCGGCGGCGCACCGCCTGGCTGGCCGGCGACGTCGACGCCTACCTCGACTGCTGGGTCGACGACCTGGTCCTCGAGACGCCCGGCCGGGTCATCCGGGGCCGCGCCGACTACGAGCAGATGGTGCGAGGGTCGCTCGGCTGGGCCGCGCCACAGTCGTTTGTCGTGCATCACCTCGCGGTCGACGGCGACGTCGTTCTCGCCGACTGGACGATCACCGTCGAACGTCGCGACGACCGCGAGCCCGTGACGTGGCGGGGCATGAGCGCGTGCGAGCTGCGAGACGGCCGGATCGTGTGGTGGCGCGAGTACTACCAGGACCCGGCAGCGCTGGGCCGAGCAGCGCGCCGGTAGCGTCTCTCGCCGCGATGGATCTGACGTTCACCCCCACCGAGGAGACGTTCCGCGCCGAGTGCCGGACGTGGCTCGAGGCGAACGTGCCCCGTGGCCTTCCGTCGGGTGACACCCGAGCCGGGTTCGCGGCCCACCTCGACTGGGAACGCGCGCTCTTCGACGCCCGCTGGGCCGTCGTGTCGTGGCCGGAACGCTACGGCGGACGCGACGCGTCCCCGATGGAGTGGCTCATCTTCGAGGAGGAGTACTACCGAGCCGGTGGCCCCCAACGCGTCACCCAGAACGGGATCTTCCTGCTCGCCCCAACCGTTTTCGAGTTCGGAACCGCCGAGCAACAGGACCGGGTCCTTCCCCGCATGGCTGCGGCCCAGGACCTGTGGTGCCAGGGCTGGTCCGAACCCAACGCCGGCAGCGACCTCGCCGGCATCCAGAGCCGCGCCGCCCGCGACGAAGCCGCCGGCGGCTGGCGACTCTCGGGTCAGAAGACCTGGACCACCCGCGGCGCGTTCTGCACCCACCTCTTCGGCCTGTTCCGAAGCGACCCCGACGCCGAACGTCACCGCGGCCTCACCTACTTCCTGGTCCCCCTCGACACCCCCGGGGTCACCGTCCGGGGCTTCGGTCGCCTCGACGGTGACGAAGGGTTCGCCGAGGTGTTCCTCGACGACGTGTTCGTCGCTGACCACGACGTGCTCGGCGCCGTGCATGACGGCTGGAACGTCGCCATGGCCACGACGAGCTCCGAGCGGGGCCTCACCCTTCGCAGCCCCGGCCGGTTCCTCGCCACCGCCGAGCGCCTGAACCGGCTCTTCCGAGCTCGCGGGGCCGACGCCGATCCGGCCCTCGCCGACGCTGTCGTCCGCGCCTGGATCGACGCCGAGGCCTACCGGTGGCAGACGTTCCTCACCGTCACCCGCATGACCGACGGCGAGTCCCTCGGCGCCGAATCGAGCCTGACCAAAGTGTTCTGGTCCGAGCTCGACGTGCGCCTCCACGAGCACGCGCTCGAGCTGCTCGGCTCCGAGGCCGAGTGGGAGGACGGCGACGACCGGGCCTGGGTCAAGGGCTACCAGTTCGCCCTGTCGGGACCGATCTACGCCGGCACGAACGAGATCCAACGCAACGTCATCGCCGAGCGCGTGCTCGGGCTCCCCCGCCGGTAGCGCGTGCGATTCGCGTTCACCGAGGAGCAGCTCGCGGTCCGCGACGCGGCGCGTGACCTGCTCGCGAACGAGTGCCCCCCGGCGGTGGTCCGCCGCGCCTGGGACGGCGACGCCCGACGCACCGACGCGTGGGGGCACCTCGCCGAGATGGGAGTGCTCGGCGCGCTCGCACCCGAGACCGCGGGTGGACTCGGGCTCGGCTTCGTCGACCTGATCCTGGTCCTGGAGGAGACCGGCTACGTGGCGCTGCCCGACCCGATCGTCGAGCACGCGGCCGTGGCGGTCCCGCTGCTGGCCGACCCCGCGCCGGCCGCGACCGGAGCGCAGACACTCACGGCCACGCTCGACGGGTCCCGCATCGCGGTCTGGGCCGACACCGCCGACGTCGTCGCGGTCGGCGACGACACCGGCCAGCGGCTCGTCTCTCGCGACACTGCCGCGCTCGAGCCGGTGCGGTCGGTCGACGGCGCCCGCCGGCTCTTCCGGGTGGGCCCGATTCCCGACGACGCGCCGGCCGTATCCGACCTCCACGCCTTCGACCGCGGCGCGCTCGGCGTCGCGGCGCAGCTCGTCGGGCTCGGGCGACGGATGCTGGACCTGACCGTCGGGTACGCGAGCGAGCGGCGCCAGTTCGGTGTCCCCATCGGCTCGTTCCAGGCGGTCAAGCACCAGCTGGCCGACGCCCGCATCGCACTCGAGTTCGCGCGCCCGCTCGTCTACCGGGCGGCCTGGTCCCTCGACCAGAGGGACCAGGCCGCGTCGCTGCACGTCTCGATGGCGAAGGCCCAGGCGTCCGACGCCGCGCACCTCGCCGGGCGAGCCGCGCTCCAGTGCCACGGCGCCATCGGCTACTCCTACGAGTACGACCTGCACCTCTACCTGAAGCGCGCCTGGGCCCTCGAGGCCAGCTGGGGCGACGCCGGCTGGCACCGCCGTCGGGTGGGTCGGGCGATCGGGGTGGTGACGCCCGGCCGGACGTGACGTCGCACCCCCGGCCGCGGCCGCCGGCCGGGCCGTATCGTGGTGGCCCGTCCACACCCAGGAGCAGTGATGCCTGAGGCCTACCTCGTCGACGCCGTGCGCACCCCGGTGGGCAAGAAGGGTGGCGGCCTCTCCGCGGTGCATCCCGCCGACCTCGGCGCCCACGTGATCCGGGCCCTCGTGGAACGCAGCGACCTCGACCCCCTGGCCGTCGAGGACGTCTTCTTCGGGTGCGTCGACCAGCTCGGCCCCCAGGCCGGTGACCTCGCCCGCACCTGCTGGCTCGCCGCCGGGTACCCCGAAGAGGTTCCCGGCACCACCATCGACCGCCAGTGCGGCTCGTCCCAGCAGGCGCTGCACTTCGCGGCCCAGGCCGTCATGAGCGGCACCAACGACGTGATCGTGGCCGGCGGCGTCCAGAACATGACCATGATCCCGATCGCGGCGGCGTTGACCGCCGCCGAGCCGTTCGGGTTCGAGGACCCGTTCTCGGGCTCAGAGGGTTGGGTCGCCCGCTACGGCACCCAGGAGGTGTCGCAGTTCCGGGGCGCGGAGCTGATCGCCGAAAAGTGGGGCATCACCCGCCAGGAAATGGAGCGCTTCGCCCTCGAGAGCCACGAACGGGCCATCCGGGCCCAGGACGAAGATCGCTTCGAGCGCGAGATCGTCCCCCTGGGCGACGCCCGAGCCGACGAGGGGCCCCGCCGGGGCACCTCGCTCGAGAAGATGGCCCAGCTTCCCACCCTCGTCGACGGGGGCCAGCTGACCGCCGCGGTGTCGTCTCAGATCTCGGACGCGGCCAGCGCGATGCTCGTCATGTCCGAGCAGGCAGTCCGGGACCACGGGGTCACCCCCCGAGCCCGGGTCCATCACCTCTCGGTCCGCGGCGCAGACCCGATCTACATGCTGACCGCCCCGATCCCGGCCACCGCGTACGCGCTCGCCAAGACCGGGATGTCCCTCGACGACATCGACCTCGTCGAGATCAACGAGGCGTTCGCCTGCGTCGTGCTCGCCTGGCAACGCGAGACCGGCGCCGACCTGGCGAAAGTCAACGTCAACGGCGGCGCCATCGCCCTCGGCCATCCCCTCGGCGCGACCGGCACCCGACTCATGACGACGCTGCTCAACGAGCTCGAGCGAACCGGGGGCCGCTACGGGCTCCAGACCATGTGCGAAGGCGGCGGGCAAGCCAACGTGACCATCATCGAACGCCTCGGCTAAGCCGGCGGCTCACCCCGCGTCGACGAACCCCGCGTACCCGTCCAGCACTGCGAGGACCTTGTCGCGACCGGCGCCCGGGACGCGCAGCACCACCTCGTCGATCCCCAACGTCGCGTAGTAGTCCAACTTGTCGCTCGCCGGCACCGTCCCGAACGGCACCACCCGCAAACCCGCTGGATCGCGCCCCTTCGCTTCGCACGCGTCCCGCAGCGCGGGCAAGGCCTCCTTGACGCCGGCACCGCCGATCGGGATCCAACCATCCCCGTACTCGGCGATGTGGGCGAACAGCGTCGACCCGGCCGCGCCGCCCAGCAGGACCGGTGGACCGCCCGGCTGGACCGGCTTGGGCCAGGACCAGCTCGGCGCGAAGCGCACGTACTCACCGGCGAAGGACGCCACCTCGTCTCGCCACAACGCCCGCATGGCCAGCACGTGCTCGCGGGCCTGAGCCCGACGGGTCGGCGGGTCGACGCCGTGGTCTCGCATCTCGTCGCGGTTCCATCCGAACCCGACCCCGAACTCGAAGCGCCCTCCCGACAGCTGATCCAACGTGGCGACGGCCTTGGCCGTCACCAGCGGCTCTCGTTGCGCGACGAGGCAGATCCCGGTCCCGAGACGGATCCGATCGGTCACGGCCGCTGCGGCGCTGAGCGCGGTGAACGGGTCCACCGTTCGCCTGTACTCCTCGGCGAGCTCGGCGTCACCGGTCGGCGGGGGAGTGTCGCGACTCGTCGGGATGTGCGTGTGTTCCGGGATGTACAGCGAGTGCAGGCCACGGGCCTCGGCCTCACGCGCCAGATCCGGGACCGACATCGTCTGGTCCGTCGCGAACATCGTGATCCCCAACCGCACGCGGTTACCGTACCCGC
>DAIPLE010000178.1:0-4722 GCA_036769425.1 Actinomycetota bacterium | reverse complement strand
GGGCGGGGATCGGGTCGGGGCGGGCGAGGTGGAGCCAGAAATGAAGAACCGACGCGAACAGGGCCGTGGCTCCAGCGATGTGGAAGCCGACGAGGAGGGCGGGGATCCCGTTGAGGTATTGGATGTAGCCGATCGCGGCCTGCGCGAGCGCAACGACCAGGACCAGGCCAAGGCGACGCTGATCCTCGGTCGAGGCCCGGGTTCGTCGGAGCAACCCGAAGGTCAGGAGGACGAGGGCGAGGAACACCATGACCGTGGTCCCGTGCACGCGGGCTACCTGGGGGATGCTGTACGAGAAGCGCTTCGCTTTCGCGTCGCCGCCGTGCGGGCCGCTGGCGGTCACGACGGTGCCGGTGACGGCGACGACGCTCACCGCGACGAGCAGGGCGGTCGCGACGCGACGGACGACTGGCGCGACCCTGAGTTGCGAGGGTCCCGCGGCGATCCCGGCGCGGTGGTGCAAGACGATCGCGTTCGCGAGCAGCACGAGAGAGAGGAGGAAGTGGGCCATCACGAACTGGGGTTGCAGCTGGAACAGCACGGTGAGGCCACCGAGGACCGCTTGCGCGAAGAAGCCGGCGACGAGCCCGAGGGACAGCCAGATCAGGTCTCGGCGGCGTGGGACGCGGAGCAGCGCCCCGATGACAGCGAGGCCGACGGCGATGGAAACCGAACCGGTGAAGACCCGGTTGAGGAACTCGACCATGGCGTTGACGTCGGATGGGCTGCGGGGGGTGAGGTGGCCGGGGTCGCAGTTCGGCCACGCGGGGCAGCCGAGCCCGGAGCCGGTGAGACGGACCGCGCCACCGGTGACGACGATGACGGCGAGGAGGACGGCGGCGATGAGCGTGATCCGCCGGTAGGCGGTCGGTGAGAGACGCGGCAGCCTCAACGGCCTCAACGCGGGAGACGGGCTCATGGTCGGCGGCTCGGATGCTACGCCGGCGCGCCGCGCACGCCATGATCGGCAGGGCGGACCGAACGGCGGGGTTGGATGGCACCCGGTCGACCGGTGCGGGTCGAGCCGTTAGCGTCCCCGCGGATGGCTGACCCCGCCAGCTACGACGAGTTCGGGCTCTTCCACGAGAACGCCGACGAGTACGGGTTGGCGTGGAACGGGCCTCCGACGGTTCGTCGGGTCGCGGTGCCGGTCGCGTCGGACGGCCGGAAGCTGAGCGCGTTGGTGTGGGGTGACCGCCCGCCGGAGATCGTGTTGCTGCACGGTGGTGCGCAGAACGCGCACACGTGGGACACGATGGCGTTGGCGCTCGACCGGCCGCTGGTCGCGGTGGATCTCCCCGGGCACGGACACTCCGACCATCGTGACGACGGGCCGTTCGGTCCTCGCCAGAATGCCGGTGACGTCGCGGTCGCGCTGCGCAAGCTGGCACCTGACGCGCCCATGGTGGTCGGTATGTCGTTGGGGGGTCTGACCGCGATCGCGTTGACCGCGGAAGCGCCGGAGCTGGTCCGCCGATTGGCGCTGGTGGACGTCACACCCGGGGTGGATCGGGACAAGGCGGCACCGATCGCGCAGTTCATCGCCGGTCCGGCGACGTTCGAGACCTTCGACGAGATCCTCGCCCGAACGGTCGAGTTCAACCCAACCCGATCGGTGTCGTCGCTGCGACGCGGTGTCCTGCACAACGCCGTCGAACGGGACGACGGACGATGGGTGTGGCGCTATCAGCGACCGCGGCTGATGGAAGCGACTGCGATGGACGTACCGGCGGACTTCGCGACGTTGTGGGACGACGTGAGCGGCATCAAAGTCCCGCTGATGCTGGTGCGAGGGGGTGCGACCGGCACGGTGGTCGACGACGGTGATGTGGCGGAGCTGCTGCGACGTCAACCGGACGCGCGCGTCGAGCTGGTGGAGGGTGCCGGGCACAGCATCCAGGGCGACCGTCCGGTCGAGCTCGCGGCTCTCTTGGACTCGTTCCTGAGCTCGTAGCGACCGGCGCTGCGGGCGTCGGGTTGCTGGCGGCGTCAGCGAGTGTCGAAGCCGGTGGCTTCTTCGCGCGACGGTCCTCGGCACGACTCGACGGTGAGCCCGGCTGCGGCCCAGGCCTCGAAGCCGCCGATCACGTCGGTGGCGTCGAGGCCGAGCGCCCGGAGCGACGCCGCGGCGGGGCTCGACGAGTAGCCCTGACCGCAGAGCACGATGACGCGGGCGTCGGGTGCGGCCTGGGGGATGCGGTGGTCGCTGGACGGGGCGAGCCGCCACTCGAGGACGGTGCGGCCGACCACGATCGCGCCGGGCACGTCGCCTTGTCGGCGTCGCTGCTCAAGGGGCCGGATGTCGACGAGGAGCGCGCCGTCGGCGACCTCGGTGGCGGCGTGGGTGGGTGTGACCCGAGTCCAGCCGGACCGGAGGTCGGCGAGGAACTCTTCGATGCGTCGCGCCACGGGCTGCACGGTAACGATGGACCGATGGACCCGCGGGGTAACGCGCAGGCCCGGCTGGAGGCCGTCGAGCCAGGACGCTTCGAGGCTCGAGTGCTGGTGCCATCACCGCCGGCGGTGACCGACCCGCCCTGGTTCGCCGATGATCCGGTCGACCGGGGCGGCGCCGGGGACGGGGACGGGCGCGTCGTGGTGTCACCGGTTCCGAACGCCGACCGGACCTGGGACGATCTCGCCCGGAGCGACGCGGCATTGGCCGAGTGGTGCGCCGACCGGTGGTTGGGGGCGTGGCGGCCGCTGGCGCCCGTGACCGACCTGGACGCGTTGGCGGTCACGCGCCGGTCGTGGCACACCGTGGCGGAGCATGTCCTCGCCCCGTTCCGGTTCCGGGCCTGCTCGAAGATCGGGTTGCGGTACACGCCGGGGGGTGTGGGTATCCCGTTCGTGCGGGCGGATGACGTCGCGGTGCAACTTCGACTCGACGGGTTCGGCCTGGTCGTGGATCGGGGGTCGGAGACGCGGGCGCCGTGGACGACGTTGCGCGCCGCCGCGAACGCGGCGGGCGTCGCCGTCGGTGCACGCACCGGGGTCTACGAGCCGACGACCGCGGGAGAACCGGACCAGCCGTTGCCGGTGAACGCCGATGCCGCGGCGTGCCTGGCCGACTGGTTCGGGTTCGGGGCCTCGGTGCTGGAGGAGGTGCGCGCCGCGGCGCGGGACGGGTCGATGACTCGGCCGCAGCTGTGGCCGGAGCATTTTGACCTGTCGGTCGATCTCGGGGACGAGGCGGCCCGGCAGCGGGCGACGTTCGGGGCGTCGCCCGGTGACGACCGGCACCCACTCCCCTATCTCTACGTGACGCATTGGGGCCCGGTGGCCGACGATCCGTATTGGAACGACACCGCGTTTTCTGGCGCCAGCCTCGGGTACGACCGGCTGGTCGGTCTCGGGGATCCGCGGCGCGTCGCGCTCGAGTTCCTGGCCGGTGGCCGGGCGCGTCTAGCTGGGGGCTGACGGCGACGAGGGGCGCAGGGTCGTCGTCGACTCGGCGGTGTCCGCGATGACGTCCCAGCGGTAGCGCATCGGGATGAGCTCCCCGGCGGCCCAGGCCCGCTGCTGGTCGGCGAAGTGGGGGTTGGTGGGCTCACCGGACGCGCCGAGCGGGACGATCCAGCGCGACTGGTCCCAGTCGGCGAGGTCGAATACGTAGCGAGCGACCGACGCGGTCGTGACACCGAATCCGTAGCCGGCGGGGTGCGCGGCGGCGAACACGGTGTCCCACTCGCCGCCGACCTCGACTGGCGGGGGGTTGAGTCGGGCGGCCCGGGCCGGGTCGTCCCCGACGAGGGGATGGTTGGGCGCGCATCGGTGCAGCGCCCCCCAGCGCCAGGTGTCGACGTCGTCGCCGAACCGGGTGCGCAGCTCCGCGACCGCGGCGCTGAGCGCGTCGGCGAGGACGGTGTCCCATGTCGCGCCCGGAGCCAGGAGGGCGGTGTTGTCGGCGGCGAGCAACCCGGGGAGCAGGGTCCAGAGGCGCAGCTCGAGGGGTTGGAACGTCCCGACGGGCTCGCCGGCGACGGGCCGGCGAAGCGGCGCGAGGCGAGGCTGGCGGGCCAGGGCACGACCGACGTGGTCGCGGGTGACGACGTAGATCGCCGCCGCGGTGGAGGCGGTGTCCATGACGCGGTCCCACGCGCGCAGCTGCTCCAGGGCGCGCCGCTCGGTGTGGTCGTGGCCCTCGAGGCCGGCCAGGCGCTCCACCCAGGCGTCGGCGCCGAGGGACCGTCGGTCCCGGTGAATGGCCGCCATGTCGGCGACGGTGGCGTCGTCGAGACCGGCGAGTCGGGCGAAGACGCGGCGGGCCCGGTCGGGGCGGCTGTACTCGAATCCGAGGTAGTGCGGGTAGTCCGGTCCGACAATCTGCTGGTTGGCGGTGACGATGCAGCCCGGATCGGGGTCGCGTAGCCACGGCAGCTCGTCGTAGGGAACGACGCCGGTCCACTCGTGGGTCGCGGTCCAGCCGGGTACGGGGCCCCAGGCGTTGGCGGCGGCGCGTTCGGGGATAACGCCGACGGTCCGGTATCGGAGGTGCCCGTCGACGTCGGCGGAGACGAGGTTGTTGACGGGGTCGACCCAGGCGCGCATCACCTCGTCGAGCTCGTCGACGGTGCCGGCCCGGAGCATGGGGAGCACGACGGCGAGACCGGCGCTCGGCTCGGCGAGGGCGGTGGCCCGCAGCGCGATACCGATCCCGGTGTCGGGGTCTCCGAAGAGGACGGGGCCGTGGGTCGTCTCGTAGCAGTCGATCGTGACCGG
>DAIPLE010000030.1:0-14042 GCA_036769425.1 Actinomycetota bacterium | reverse complement strand
CCGGGAAGACGACCACCGCCCGAATCCTGGCCAAGGCCCTGAACTGCACCAACGTGCGCGATGACGGCGAGCCGTGCGGCGAATGCGAGCACTGTGTGTCGATCGCCGCCGGGACCTTCCTCGACCTGTTCGAAATCGACGCGGCGTCGAAACGGAAGGTGGACGACGCCCGCGAGCTGCGCGAACAGCTCAGCCATAAAGGATTCGGGGGGCAGCGGACGGTCTACATCCTCGACGAGGTTCACATGCTCACGAAGGAGTCAGCGAACACGCTGCTGAAGAGCATCGAGGAGCCACCCGAGCACGTGGTGTTCGTCCTGGCCACCACCAACCCCGAAGAGGTGCTCCCGACCATCCGGTCGCGCACCCAGCACTACCAGTTCACCCTCCTCACGCCGGAGGAGCTCACCGCGCACCTCGCCGACATCCTCGGTCGGGAGAACGTCGACTTCGACCCCGAAGCGCTCGACGTGCTCGCCGCCGCCGCGGGAGGGTCGGCCCGGGACGCCTTGTCGCTCCTCGACCAGGCGCTCGCCCGCTCGGACGGGCGTCTCGACGCCGCCACCGTCACGTCGGTCTTCGGCTCGACGCCATTCGCGCTGCGCACCCAGGTCCTCCAGACGATCGCCGATGAGGACACCGCCGGCGCGCTCGTCGCGCTCAGCGCGCTCCTCGAGGCCGGCCACGAGCCCCGCCGGGTCGCCGAAGACCTCCTCGCCGCGGCTCGCGACACCTTCCTCCTCGCCGCCGGCGGTGACCGGGTGACGGTCAGCGCTCCGGCCGCCGACCAGGCCCAGCTGCGCCAGCTGGCGGAGCGGTTAGGCAACGCGGCGCTGGTTCGGATCGTCGAGACCTTGGGGCAGGCCATCGTCGACATGCGCGGCGTCGACGCCGCCGATCCCCGGCTCGTCCTCGAGGTGGCCTTGGTGCGGCTCAGCCGCCGAGACGCGGGACCGCCGCTGCAGACGGTCGTGGAACGCATCGAGCGTCTCGAGCGCGCCTTGGCGGGCGGGGCGAGCAGCCCGCCACCGCCGGCGCCGCGGGCCCCCGGCCGCACGATCGGCGCCGTGCGCGCCAGCGGCGAATCGCCACCCCCGACGGTCCGACCCGAGCCGCCACCCCCCATCGTCGACCCGTCGCCCTCCATTGGCGACGGGGGGGGACCACTGGAGCTCGACGACGTCATCGTCGCCTGGAGCGAGCTGCTCCCCGGGTTCTCGCCCGCGACTCGTGCCGCGGTCCAGGCCGCGCACCCGGCTCGGGTCGACGACGACGTCGTCACGTTCGGCGTCGATCCGGCACTGCTTGAGGCGGCCCGTCCCCGGTTCAAGAAGGAGGCGGACACGATCCGCGCCGCGCTCGCCGCCCGCCTCGGACGCAGCGTGAAGTTCAACCTGGTCGCGTCGGAGGAGTTCAGCGCCGTCGGTGACGCCAGTCGCCGGCCCCCGGTCGAGCGTGCCCAGACCGAGGCGCCACCCGCGGAGGCTGAACCCGAGCCCGAGGACCTCGCCGACGCGTCCGACGCGCCACCCCGCCGACCGGAGGAGCGGCTCACCGAGGCCCTCGGCGCTACCGTCGTCGAGGAAGTCCCCCGCGACTAGGGGTGGTGGGCCAGTTTGAATCCAAACTGGGCGCCACCGCCGTTTGAGTGTCACAGCCCGTGTGTACCTTCGACCTTGCGAGAGCCGTCGGTCCCTCGGTAGGAGGGGCGTGAACCTGCCTTCGGGCTGCCGACGTAAAGCCGAATGTACGCAGCGGGCCGAACCTGACCCACTACCCGACTAGGAGTGTTCGTGGCGAAGCAGAAGCCGCCCGGCAACCCGCAGATGAACCTCATGCGCCAGATGCAGCGCATGCAAGAAGACATGGCGAGCGCGCAGGCGGCCTTGGCAGCGCAGACCGTTGAGGGATCCGCCGGGGGCGGGATGGTGAAGGCGACCGCGACTGGCAGCGGCGAGCTGCGGGCCGTGTCCATCGACGCCGAGGTCGTCGACCCCGAGGACGTCGAGATGCTCGAGGATCTGGTGGTCGCCGCGGTGAGCGAGGCGTTGCGCGCGGCCCAAGAGCTGCAAACCACCACCATGGGTTCGGTGACCGGAGGGCTGGACCTCGGGTCCCTGGGCGGCTTGCTCGGCTGAGGCAGAACCCACCATGAATTTCTACGAGGGCCCGGTCCAGACCCTCATCGATGAGTTGGGCCGACTCCCGGGGATCGGACCCAAGTCCGCGCAGCGCATCGCCTATTACCTGTTGAAAGCCGCGCCGGATGACGCGAACCGGCTGGCGAAAGCCATCACCGAGGCGAAGGCCCGGGTGAGCTGGTGTCGCCGTTGCTTCAACATCGCCCAGGGTGAGTTGTGCGGATTCTGCCGCGACGACCGACGCGACGCCGCGTTGCTCTGCGTCGTCGAAGAACCCCCCGACATCGTCGCGGTGGAGCGCACCCACGAGTTCAGCGGTCGCTACCACGTCTTGCAGGGAGCGATCTCGCCGATCGAGGGGATCGGTCCCGAGCAGCTGCGCGTCAAGGAGCTGCTCCGACGGGTTGGCGACGAATCCGTCACCGAGGTGATCCTCGCCACCAACCCGAACATCGAGGGTGAAGCGACCGCGATGTACCTCGCCAAGCTGCTCCAGCCGCTCGGGGTGACGGTCACCCGCCTCGCGAGTGGACTCCCCGTCGGTGGGGATCTCGAGTACGCGGACGAGGTGACCCTCGGACGGGCCCTGGAGGGTCGGCGCGAGTTCGGCGCCTGACGGGCCCGCGCGGTCGTCAGGACAAGGCGCGCCCGACGACCTTGCCCACCGCGTCGGACTCGACGAGGAAGCCGTCGTGGCCGTGGATCGATTCGATCACCTCGACGTCGCCGGCCGTCGGGGTGAGCTCGGCCAGCTCGTGCTGGAGTCGCAGCGGGTAGAGCCGGTCCGAGGAGATCCCGGCCAGGGTGGTCTCGGCCGTCACCCGGCCGAGCGCGGCGGCGACGCCACCGCGCCCGCGGCCGACGTCATGGTGGTTCATCGCCTGGCTCAACACGATGTAGGAGTTGGCGTCGAACCGGCGGGTCAGCTTCTCGCCGTGATAGTCGAGGTAGGACTCGACCGCGTAGCGGCCACCGGCGAGGGGGTTCTCGTCACCTTGGTGGTCGCGTCCGAACCGCTGGTCGAACTCCAGCTCCGACCGGTAGCTGATCTGGCCGATGCCTCGGGCGATCGACAATCCGGTGTGGGGTCCGTCGTCCGGCGTGGCGGGGTCGTAGTCGCCGTCCTGCCAGTTCGGGTCGGCCCGGATGGCGCGCATCTGCACCGAGCACCACGCGATCTGTTCTGCGGTTGCTTTCGCGCCGACCGAGATCACCACCGCCCGCCGGACTCGGTCCGGGAAGCCCACCGCCCATTCGAGCACCCGCATGCCGCCCATCGATCCGCCGACGACGGCGTGCCAGCGTTCGATGCCGAGACGGTCAGCGAGCGCGGCTTCGACCACGACCTGGTCGCGGATGGTGATGGTCGGGAACCGGGAGCCGTACGGGCGGTCGTCCGCCGCCATCGACGCGGGACCGGTCGTGCCCTGGCAGCCCCCCAGCACGTTCGGGCACACGACGAAGTAGCGGGAGGTGTCGAGCGCGGCGCCGGGCCCGATGAGCGGATCCCACCATCCGGGTTGGGGATGACCGGGGCCGGCGGGCCCGGCGGCGTGGCTGTCACCGGTCAGGGCGTGGACGACGAGCACCGCGTTGGATCGGTCGGGGGCGAGTTCACCCCAGGTCTCGTACGCGACGTGGACGCCTTCGAGGCGACCGCCGGCCTCGAGGGCGTGCGGGCGGTCGTCGAACACGGACACGAACCGGCGCCCGCCGAGTTCGTCGCCCGGCCGCCAGGCACCCGACGCCGAGCTCATCCAGGCCCAGTGAGCGACCGGGGCGTCGCGTGGCGCGCCGTCGGGGCGGTGACCGGCGCCGGGGTCATGCTCCTTTGGCGGCCCGGAAGCCGGCCTCGAGGTCGGCGAGGATGTCGTCGAGGGTCTCGATGCCGATGCAGAGCCTCACCAGGTCGGGTGTGACGCCGGCCGCGGCCTGCTCGTCCGGTACGAGCTGGGAGTGGGTGGTCGAAGCTGGATGGATCGCGAGGCTGCGCACGTCGCCGACGTTGGCGAGGTGGCTGAACAGCTCGAGGCCCTCGATGAACCGCTTGCCGGCTTCGAGGCCGCCCTTGATCCCGAAGGCCAAGATCGCGCCCTTGCCGAGCGGGAGGTACTTGTCGGCGCGCGCCGACCATTGGCTGGACTGCAGGCCAGGGTAGGCGACCCACTCGACCTCGTCGCGGGCTTCGAGCCACTCGGCGACGGCCTGGGCGTTTTGGCAGTGGCGCTCCATCCGCAGTGACAGCGTCTCGAGGCCTTGCAGGAACAGGAACGCGTTGAACGGCGATACCGGGGCGCCCATGTCGCGCATGAGTTGGAGCCGGGCCTTCAGGATGTACTGCGCGGGACGGAGCGGCTCGGGGAGCTGGGAGTAGATGAGGCCGTGGTAGCTCGGGTCCGGTTCGGTGAACACCGGATGACGGCCACTAGCGACGTAGTCGAACTTCCCTCCGTCGACGATGATCCCGCCGATGGAGGTCCCGTGCCCGCCGATGAACTTCGTGGCCGAGTGGACCACGATGTCGGCGCCCCACTTGAGTGGCTGGCAGAGGAACGGGGACGTGACCGTGTTGTCGATGATCAAGGGGATCCCGACCTCGTGCGCGATTGCAGAGACGCCTTCAAAATCGAAGACGTCGTTCTTCGGGTTCCCGACCGACTCACCGTAGAAGGCTCGGGTGTTGGGCTTGATCGCCTTGCGCCACGCGTCGAGGTCGTCGGGATCGTCGATGAAGGTGACATCCCAGCCGAGCTTCGGGAACGTGTAGTGCAACAGGTTGTACGTGCCTCCGTACAGCGACGCCGACGAGACGATGTGGTCGCCGTGCTCCCCGAGGTTGAGGAGCGAGAACGTCTCCGCGGCCTGACCGCTCGCGGTTGCCAGCGCACCGACCCCACCCTCGAGCGCGGCGACGCGGTCTTCGAACACCGCCTGGGTCGGGTTCATGATGCGGGTGTAGATGTTGCCGAGCTCTTCGAGCCCGAACAGCGCCGCGGCGTGGGCCGTGTCGCGGAACACGTAGCTGGTCGTCTGGTAGATCGGGACGGCCCGCGCGCCGGTGGTCGGATCAGCGGTCGCGCCGCTGTGGACCTGCTTGGTTTCGAAGCCCCAAGACTCGGACATGGCGGTACCTCCGGGAGGTCGAGACGATGGACGGGGTGCGATGACGGTACGAAGCCGCCCGAGGCGCTGCAAGTCCCTTACGGCATGGCGACGGGCCGGTCGCTCAGCACGCGGTACACGTACGCGAGGGCGAGGGCGCTGATCCCGTAGGTGACGATGAGCCCGACGACGCAGAGGGCACCGGCGAAGTTCAAACAGACCAGCACCGCGGCCAAGCCGATCAGGCGGAGGCGGGCCCCTCGGGTGATCTCCGCCGATCGGCGCAGGGCCGCGGTGGCCGCGATGTCGGGGTTCTCGGCGACGACGTAGCCGTAGAACTGGAAGATCACGGCGAAGACCAGGCCCGGCACGATCAGGAGGATGATCCCCAGATAGGTGCCGACGAGGAAGAAGATCGAGGCGACGAGGTACGGGCCGTAGCCGTCGGGTCGGAACACCAACCCGAGTCGGGGCGTGACCCCGTCGACGACGTCGAGGGACGCTCGGATCAGCCCGAGGAGCAACAGGAGGTCGATGAAGGCGCCCAGCAGCTCGAAGGCGAGCTGGAATCCCGCGGTGTTGTTCGCCGCGGCGAGGAGCACGACGACGGTGTTGCCGACGAAGACCACGAATGAGACGAGGAGATAGGACCCGGCGTTTCGGAGGCACGCGTTCCAGCTGTAGGTGACGGCCTCGCTGATCGTGAAGCGGGGGACCGGCCGCGCCGGCTCCACGTCAGAGGGGCCGACCCGTGGCGTACTTGAACAGCTGCCACGACCACAAGAGGCCCAGCACCGCCACGATCATCCAGACCCGCACGTTGACGCGGCGGGTTCGCCAGGCCAACAGCACCGCGATCGCCAAGATGACCGCCGCGATGCTCCCGGGGTTCAGGAACAGCGCATGACCGATGTTGCCGTGCACCACCGCGGTGACGCCCCGCGTCATCCCGCAGAGCGGGCATGGGACTCCGGTGATGGTGCGCAGCGGGCACGGGGGGACGACCTCGACCGGGAGCAACGGGCGCACCGCGGCGACGGCGAGCATCCCGGCACTGAAGGTCCGCACCGCCTTCAGGTCGATCCGGGTGGTGTCGGCGAACGACTCCCGTAGGGTCAGCGCCATGGCGGCAGCGTAGCGATCAGCCGCCACCACCCGGCCCCGGCGTACCGCGATCGGTCGGTGCCGCGCGGGCCGGACCGAGACCGGATGGGCCCGGTTGGTTCAGGCCACCCGCACGATCGCGGCGTCGCCTTGGCCACCGCCACCGCAGAGCGCGGCAGCGCCGAGGCCGCCGCCGCGCCGTCGGAGCTCGTTGATGAGGGTCAACAGCACCCGCGCCCCGGACATCCCGATGGGATGGCCGAGCGCGATCGCCCCGCCGTTCACGTTCACGATGTCGTCGCTGATCCCGAGATCCTTCATCGATGCCAGACCCACCGCGGCGAACGCCTCGTTCAGCTCCAGGAGGTTGAGGTCCGACACCGTCTTGTCGATGGGCTCCAACGCCCGCTTGATGGCGTGTGATGGCTGGCGCAGCAGCGAGGTGTCCGGGCCGGCCACCATGCCGAAGCTGACGAGCTCGGCGACCGGGGTCAAGCCGAGCTCCTCGGCCTTCGAGCGGCTCGTGACGATGATCGCCGCCGCGCCGTCGGAGAGTTGGGAGGCGTTGCCGGCGGTGATTGAGCCGTCGGGGTCGAAGGCGGGCTTGAGCCGGCCGAGTGATTCAGCCGTGGTCTCGGGCCGGACGCCTTCGTCCTCCTCCACGAGGATGGGATCCCCTTTGCGTTGGGGGATCTGGACCGGTGTGATCTCGTCAGCGAAGCGGCCTTCCTTCTGGGCGACCGCGGCTCGCTCGTGGCTCTTCGCCGCGAACTCGTCTTGGGCCTCCCGGGTCAGCCCGCCGAACTGGCCGGTGTACCGCTCGGTGCCCGAACCCATGTGGACGGCGTCGAACGCGCACCAGAGACCGTCTTGGACCAGGGAGTCGAGCAGCTCGCCGTTGCCCATCCGGTAGCCGGCGCGAGCCTTGGGCAGCAGATACGGCGCGTTGGTCATCGATTCCATGCCACCGGCGACGACGATCTCGGCGTCGCCGGCCTGGATCATCTGGTCGGCCAGGTACACCGCGTTCAGTCCCGACAGGCACACCTTGTTGACCGTCAACGCCGGCACCGTCATCGGGATGCCGGCGCGCGCCGCGGCTTGCCGGGCGGTGATCTGACCCTGCCCGGCCTGGAGGACTTGGCCCATCACGACGTAGTCGACCTGCTCCGGTCCGACGCCGCCGCGCTCGAGCGCGCCTTCGATGGCGCGTCCCCCAAGATCCATGGCTGTGAGCGACGCGAGCGCACCGGACAGCTTCCCGATGGGCGTGCGGGCAAACGAGACGATCACGGAGCCGGGCATCGGGCCTCCTGTTTCTTACAAGCGGCGGGCAAGTAGCGACCGATGGTACCCCTGGGTCGCTGGGCCCGCCCGAGTCCGACACGCCCGCGTATGGTTCAGTCCCATGAGCACGATTCCCGGACCGCGAGCAGCGCGAACGCGGCGGCCCGACCGTCCCCGCCACCGGTGTCCCGACCGCGGGGCGGGGCCAGTGGTCGTCGAGGCCGGTCCGAGACGTCCGGTGCGACACCGATGAGCGAGATCGACGCCATTCGCGACGCGATCCTCGCCGGCGCGCCCGGCGACGAGATCGGCGTCCTCCCTCTGCCCGGCACCTTCCGAGCTGCGGTCGTGCGCGCCGACGACCAGGACATGTTCGCCGGCATCCCCTCAGAAGCCAAAGACCCGCGCAAGTCGGTTCACATCGACGACGTGCCGCTCCCCGAGCTTGCCCCCGACGAGGCGTACGTCGCCGTGATGGCATCGTCGATCAACTTCAACACCGTCTGGACCACGATCTTCGAACCGCTCCCCACGTTCCAGTTCCTTGCCCGGCTCGGCAAGGAGAGTGTCTGGGGAGCACGGCACGACCAGCCGTTCCATGTGCTGGGGAGCGACGCCGCGGGTGTCGTCGTGCGCGTCGGCTCCGCGGTGCGGAAGTGGCGACCCGGCGACGCGGTGACCGTGCACTGCAACTACGTCGACGACCAGGACCCGTCGGCCCACGACGACTCGATGCTCGCCTCCAACCAGCGGATCTGGGGTTTCGAGTCGAACTACGGCGGTCTCGCCGACCTCACGGTGGTGAAGGCCAACCAGCTCATGCCCAAGCCCGCCCACCTCACCTGGGAGGAGGCCGCGGTCAACGCCCTATGCAACTCGACGAGCTACCGGATGATCGTCAGTCCCCACGGCGCCCAGATGATCCAAGGCCAGACCGTCCTGGTCTGGGGGGCGAGCGGAGGAATCGGGGCCTACGCCTGCCAGTACGTCCTCAACGGGGGCGGGACCCCGGTCGGGGTGGTGTCGTCGCCCGACAAGGTGGCGCTCCTCCACGAGCTCGGTGTCGAGCACGTGATCGACCGCAAGTCCGAGGGCTACCGGTTCTGGAGCGACGAGCACACCCAAGACCCCGGCGAATGGCGCCGACTCGGGAAGAAGATCCGCGAGCTGGTCGGCACCGACCCCGACATCGTCTTCGAGCACCCGGGACGACAGACCATGGGCGCCTCGGTGTTCGTCGCGAAACGGGGCGGCCTCGTCGTGACCTGCGCCGCGACGAGTGGCTACACGATCGAATACGACAACCGATACCTGTGGATGAACCTCAAGACGTTGAAGGGCTGCCACTTCGCCAACTACCGCGAGGCGTGGGCGGCGAACCAGCTCGTCTGTGAGGGCAAGATCCAACCGACCCTCTCCCAAGTCTTCACCCTCGAGGAGACCGGCACCGCCGCCTACGAGGTGCACCACAACCGTCACGAAGGCAAGCTCGGCATCTTGTGTCTCGCCCCCGAGGAAGGGCTCGGGGTCACGAACGCGGAACGGCGCGCTGAGCTGCTCCCCCGTATCACCCTCTTCCGACGCCACGCCTGACATCCACCCTCGAACGAATCGGATTCGGTCGGCGACGGATACCGTGAGGTCATGACCGTCCTCACCGAGATCGACCACATCGCGATCGCGGTCCATGACCTCGAGGCTGCGATCGCCTATTACCGCGAGACCTTCGGCTGTGAGGTCGCGCACCGCGAAGTCGTCGAAGCCGACGGCGTCGAGGAGGCGCTGCTGAAGGTGGCCGATTCGTACATCCAGCTGCTCACCCCGATCCGAGACGACTCGCCGGTCGCGAAGTCGCTCGCGACCCGCGGGGAAGGCCTTCACCACGTCGGCTACCGGGTGCAGGACTGTGCCGCCGCGCTAGCCCGGGTGCGAGCCGAGGGGCACCGCGTGATTGATGAGGAACCCCGCCCGGGGAGCCGAGGCACGACCGTCGCCTTCTTGCACCCCAAATCGGCGTTCGGGACGCTCATCGAGCTCGTTCAGGAATAGCGCCAGCGCCACGGCGGCTCGTCCGACCGTCGGCCCGGACCGGTCCGCCGCCAGACTGGGCCCATCGACGCTGCGACCGACGACCTGGCCCGCCGGCGCGCCACGGCGCTGCTGATGTTGGCCGCCGCGTGCGTCGTCGCCCTGGTCGTCCTGTACGGCCTCGTCGTCCACACCAGCATCGGGCAGCACCTCGACAACGACGCCCTCCTCGGCCGGTCCCAGAACCCGCGGGTCCAGCGAGCCACCAACCACCTCCTCCACACCCTCGACGTGTTCTCGCTCGCCTTGATCGGCGGGGCGATCGTGCTCGGCGCGATCGCCCGTGCTCGGCTCCGGCTTGCGCTGGGCGCAACCGCCCTGATCCTCGGGGCGATCGCCATCACCGAGGGCCTCAAGCACACCCTCCCCCGACCCGCGCTGCTGCACCCCGACCCGTTATCGCTCCCGAGCTTTCCGAGCGGCCACACCGCGGTGGCCGTCTCCCTCGCGTTGGCCCTGCTCCTGGTGGTGCCGGTCCGATGGCGGGGCCCCACCGCCGTCGCCGGCGCTCTGTACGGCGCGGCCGTCGGTGCCGCCACGGTCACCGCGGCCTGGCATCGGCCCAGCGATGTCGTCGGCGCGTTCTTGGTCACCACCGGCTGGGCCGCCGCCGTGTGTGCCGTCCTCGTCGGCGAGCGGGGCCCCGGCAGCGCCGCCGCCCGCCGACGGGCCCTCCGGACCGGCCGGCTCGTCGTCCCGCTCCTGGCGGTCAGTGCGGTCATCCTCACCATCGTGGGTTTCGCGGTGGCCAGCACCGTGGCGGCCCTCCGCGACCGGCACCTCGAGGTCATCAGCTTTGGGGCGTCCTACGCCGGTTCGGTGGCCGCGATCTTCGCCACCGGGCCGGCCCTCGTCGCGGTGCTGCTCTGGTGCCTGCGCGACGTGTCGCTCGACGATCCCGACCAGCGGCCCGTGGACGGCCCCGTCAGCCCGTCCCTGCTCCCCCGACGGTGATGGTGGTCGGCGCACCCGAGGCGATCGAGGTCGGCGCCGGCCGCTAACCCGACCCGTCCCCGAGGTCGGTCCCGTCCTCGGTGGGCCTCGTCGCGCCGGGCCGCTTCGGGGCCGGCGTCCCTCCGGTACCCTGCCGCGGTATGGCCGCTGAGGAAGACGAGGTCAGCGGAGAAGCCGCGGTGCCGCCCGTCGCTCCCGTCCCGCACCCCATCGAGGAGCGCCTCGACCGGCTCGGGAAGCTGCGCGACGAGGCCCTCCACGCCGGGAGTCCCGCCGCGGTCCAGCGCCAGCACGAGCGCGGCAAGCTCACGGCCCGCGAACGGCTGGAGCGGCTCCTCGACCCCGCTTCCTTCGTCGAGCTGGACATGCTCGCTCGGCATCGGGCCCACGGATTCGGGATCGAGAACACCCGGCCGCTCACCGACGGGGTCGTCACCGGCTGGGGCACCATCGACGGGCGCAAGGTCTTCGTTTTCGCCCAGGACTTCACGGTCTTCGGCGGCGCGCTGGGCGAGGTGTTCGCCGAGAAGATCCACAAGGTCATGGACCTCGCCGAGTCCGTGGGCTGCCCCATGATCGGGCTCAACGACGGTGCCGGCGCCCGGATCCAAGAGGGCGTGGTCTCCCTCGCGGCCTACGGCGGCATCTTCTTCCGGAATGTGAAGGCCTCGGGGGTCATCCCCCAGATCAGCGTCATCCTCGGGCCCTGCGCCGGCGGGGCCGTGTACTCACCGGCCATGACCGACTTCGTGTTCATGGTCAAAGGCACCTCCCACATGTTCATCACCGGGCCCGACGTGGTGAAGACGGTGAGTGGCGAAGACGTCACCCAAGAGGAGCTCGGCGGCGCCATGACCCACGCCTCGAAGTCTGGGGTCGCGAACTTCGTCGCCGACGATGAGGATTCCTGCCTCGAGCAGGTCCGTTACCTCTTCTCCTTCCTGCCTCAGAACAACCTCGAAGACCCCCCGTACTTCGAGGCGAGCGACGACCCCAACCGGCGATGCGAGGGGATCGTCGACCTCATCCCCGACGCGCCCAACAAGCCCTATGACATCAAGAAGGTGATCGCGGAGGTCGTCGACGACGGCGACTTCTTCGAGGTCCACGCCCTCTGGGCGATGAACATCGTGTGCGGCTTCGCCCGCCTCGACGGCCATGTCGCGGGCATCGTCGGCAACCAGCCCCAGGTGCTCGCCGGGACCCTCGACATCGACGCCGCCGAGAAAGCGGCCCGCTTCGTGCGGACCTGCGACGCGTTCAACATCCCGCTGGTGACGTTCGTGGACGTCCCTGGCTTCCTTCCCGGCACCGACCAGGAGTACGGGGGGATCATCCGCCACGGAGCCAAGCTGCTGTACGCGTACTGCGAATCCACCGTGCCTCGGGTCCAGATCGTCACCCGCAAGGCGTACGGCGGCGCGTATGTGGTCATGAACTCCAAGTCCATCGGCGCCGATCTCGCCTTCGCGTGGCCGTCGGCGGAGGTCGCGGTCATGGGCCCCCAAGGCGCGGTCAACATCATCTTCCGCAAGGAGATCGACGGGGCCTCCGACCCCGAGACGCGCCGCGCCGAGCTCATCGAGGAGTACACCGAACGGTTCGCGAATCCCTACATCGCGGCCGAACGCGGTTATGTCGACGACGTCATCGACCCCCGCGAGACCCGCCGGGTGCTGATCCGTTCCCTCGACATGCTCCGCACGAAACGCGAGCACCTGCCTCAGCGCAAGCACGGCAACGTCCCGCTCTAGCGATGCCGAACGCGCGCCCGCCGGTGCTCCGCTCCATCACTCCCGACGCGACCCCCGACGAGGTCGCGGCGATCGTCGCGGCCATCGCGGTGTGCACCACCGGCCGGCCCGGCGCGGTCGCCGAGACCGACACGCTTCACGAGTGGGTCCGCACCTCGCGGCTTCGGGCCCACCGCTCCGGGGTTCGCCGGGGCCCGTGGCGCCTCTCGGGTCGCCAGCCGCGCCGCAGCCGGGCGTGACCACCGGCCGTCCCGACCAGCCCGAGCTGATGAGCGTCGGGCCCGACGAGGTCGTCGTCACGTTCACGACCGCCGGCGCCGAGACGGTCGCGACGCGAGTCGGCGACCACGAGGTCACGACCACCGGGCCTCGCCACGTCGCGCACGTCTCGGGTCTCGACCCCGACACCTCGTACCCGCTCGCAGTCGAGGGCGCGCCGCCCGCACCGTTCTTGCCCCCCACGGTCCGGACGCTGATCCGGCCCCCGGGCCGTCTCCTGGCGACGGTCGCGACCGCGAATGACACCCACCTCGGCGAGGTGGAGGCGGGGCGGACCGGTGACCCGGCCACCGACGCCATCGGCCCGATCCGGCGGTCCGCTCCCGGCGAGCCGCCGTACCCCGAGACCATGAACCGGGCCGTCGTCGAGGCGATGCAGACCCTGAACCCCGATGCCGTCGTCGTGAAAGGCGACCTCACCGCGGTGGGAAGCGACGAGGAGTACGCCGCGTTCCTCGCGGTGTACGGGGTGCTCGGCGACCGGATGTACCACGTGCGCGGCAACCACGACGCGGTCCTCGATCCGACCATGGCCGTCGAGGACGCCCCGTACGCGATCGACCTCGACGGGGTCACCCTCGCGGTTCTCGACACGGTCATCCCCGGCACCGACGCCGGGCAGCTGGCCGCCGACCAGATCCAATGGCTCGACGACCTCGCGTCCGAGCGGGTCGGCCCGATCCTGGTGTTCGGCCACCACCACTGCTGGGACGTCGAGGCCGACCGGCGACCCGACGGCCCGTACTTCGGGATCCGCCCCGCTGACAGCGAGGCGCTCGTCGACGTGGTCCGCCGTCACGACCACGTCGTCGGCTACTTCGCCGGCCATACCCACACCAACCGGGTGCGGCGGTTCGCGTCGGCCCGGGGGGTGCCGTTCGCCGAGGTGGGCTGCACCAAGGACTACCCGGGGGCGTGGGCCGAGTACCGGATCTACGAAGGTGGCTACACCCAGGTGATGCGGCGCGTCACCGCCCCGGCGGCGTTCGACTGGTCCGAGCGGTGCCGATCGATGATCCAGGGCATCTACGGCGAGCTGGTCCTCGGCCCGATCGAGCACCGCTGCTTCGCCGAGCGGTTCTGAGCACCTACCCGCAGCGAGCCAACCCGGGCGCGACACGTCCCGAGGAGGGTTTGGCGTAGAGATCCCGGCCCGGCTGCCGGGCGCCCCAACGGCCTCCTCGGGACGATCCGGGTCAGTATCCACCATCCTCCACAGGTTTTCCACCCCGGTTCCCCCAGTTCTCCACCGGACCCTGTGGAGAACTGGCGGAGGGGGTTTTGGCGAGGCGGCACGGCCGGCGTCGTCTGAAACTTTGGCGGCGTTTGTGTT
>DAIPLE010000177.1:0-4778 GCA_036769425.1 Actinomycetota bacterium | reverse complement strand
CTCGCCCCGGGCGAGCAGGTGCAGGAAGCCGCGTTGGGAGATCCGTTGGGTGTCCTTCCCGATCGTCGTGTAGGTGAGGGTCCAGTCGACGGAGAGGCCGAGGCGGCGCCAGAGCTCTTCGAACTTCGCTTCGTCTTCGACGACGAGACGCTCGCAGAGCTCGACGAAGTTGCGGCGCGAGATCGCGGCGGGCGGATCGGACGGCTGCTCGGGGGGCTCGAAGTCCGGGTCGTACGGAAGTGAGGGGTCGCAGCGGACACCGAAGTAGTTCTGCACCCGCCGTTCGGTCGGCAGGCCGTTGTCGTCCCAGCCCATCGGGTAGAACACCTCTCGGCCCCGCATCCGCTGGAACCGGGCGACGGTGTCGGTGTGGGTGTACGAGAAGACGTGCCCGACGTGCAACGACCCCGACACGGTGGGTGGTGGCGTGTCGATGGAGAAGATCTGGTCCCGGGTCTTGGAGCGGTCGAAGCGGTACGTGCCGTCCGCGTCCCAGCGTTTGCTCCAGACGTCCTCGAGCCCGTCGAGGCTGGGTTTGCCAGGGACCAGCATGGCGTGAGTCTAGAGAGACGCCCGCGCGTCGCGACCCCAAAATGGGCGCGAGGTCGGCCGTCCGCGGCGACGGTCGTGCGTGCCGCGAGGGAGCGTGGCCCCGGAGCGGCGTCAGGCGGAGCGGCGGTCGGCGGCGTTCGTGATCAGCGTCGGGGCCATGTGCTCGAGCACGACGCTGCGGTCGATGACACAGCGGGCCACGTCCGAGCGGCTCGGGAGGTCATACATGACCTCGAGGAGCACTTCTTCGAGGATGGCCCGCAAGCCGCGCGCTCCGGTCCCTCGCTTCAGTGCCTCGTCCGCGACGGCTTCGAGCGCGTCGTCGGTGAGCACGAGATCGACATCGTCGAACTGGAAGAACTTCTGGTACTGCTTGAGCAGCGCGTTCTTGGGCTCGATCAGGATCCGCATCAAGGCGTCTTCGTCGAGGTTGTGCACGGCGCCGACGACGGGGAGACGACCGACGAACTCGGGGATGAGGCCGAACTTCAGGAGGTCTTCGGGGAGCACCCCGGAGAGCAGCGCGCCGAGGTCTTTCTCCTCGGGCCGGCGGACGTCGGCGCCGAACCCGACCCCGCGGTTGCCGGTGCGGCTCTCGATGATCTTGTCGATCCCGGCGAAGGCGCCGCCGCAGAGGAACAAGATGTCGGTGGTGTCGATCTGGATGAACTCTTGGTGGGGATGCTTGCGGCCGCCTTGGGGCGGCACCGAGGCGGTGGTGCCCTCGAGGATCTTCAACAGCGCCTGCTGGACACCTTCACCGGAGACATCGCGGGTGATCGACGGGTTCTCGGCCTTGCGGGCGATCTTGTCGATCTCGTCGATGTAGATGATCCCGGTCTCGGCCTTCTTCACGTCGTAGTCGGCGGCTTGGATCAGTTTCAGCAAGATGTTCTCGACGTCTTCGCCGACGTAACCGGCCTCGGTCAACGCGGTGGCGTCCGCGATCGCGAACGGCACTTTGAGCAGCCGAGCGAGGGTCTGGGCGAGGAGCGTCTTGCCGCAGCCGGTCGGGCCAATGAGCAAGATGTTCGACTTCTGCAGCTCGACCTCGGGGTCGCCGTACGCGCCGGCTTGGACCCGCTTGTAGTGGTTGTAGACGGCGACGCTGAGGATCTTCTTGGCTGTGTCCTGTCCGATGACGTAGTCGTTCAGGTACTCGTAGATCTCACGAGGCTTGGGGAGCTCGTCGAAGCGGACTTCGGAGCTCTGGGAAAGCTCTTCCTCGATGATCTCGTTGCAGAGATCGATGCACTCGTCGCAGATGTAGACACCGGGACCGGCGATGAGCTTCTTGACCTGCTTCTGGCTCTTCCCGCAGAACGAGCACTTCAGCAGGTCTCCTCCGTCACCGAACTTGGCCACGGTGTCCCTCCCCCTCGATGGCCTGAGCTCAGCTCACGCCGGCCGCGGTCCCGACGGACGCGAGCTCGCGGTTCGTGAGGAGCTCGTCGACGATGCCGTAGGTCAGAGCCTCGTCGGCGCTCATGATGAAGTCCCGATCGGTGTCGGTGCCGACCTTCTCGACCGTCTGGCCGGTGTGGTACGCCAGGATCTGGTCCAACAGCTCGCGCATCCGGGTGATCTCTTTGGCCTGGATCTCGATGTCGACGGCCTGTCCGGAGGCGCCGCCGTGGGGCTGGTGGATGAGGATCCGCGCGTGCGGCAGGGCGTAGCGCTTCTTCGGTGCCCCGGACGCGAGGAGCACCGCGGCGGCGGAGGCGGCCTGTCCGATGCAGATGGTCTGCACGTCCGGCTTGATGTACTGCATCGTGTCGTAGATCGCGAACAACGCCGTGATCTCGCCGCCAGGCGAGTTGATGTACAGCGAGATGTCCTTGTCCGGGTCTTCGCTCTCGAGATGGATCAGCTGCGCCATGAGCAGGTTGGCGACCATGTCGTCGATCGGGGTCCCGAGGAAGATGATCCGTTCCTTGAGGAGCCGCGAGTACAGGTCGAACGCGCGCTCACCACGGCTGGTCTGCTCGACGACGGTCGGCACCAGATAGCTGTACGAGGGGAGAGGCTGGTCGGGGGGTCGGTAACTCACGCTGGCTCCTGTTCATCATGGTCTTCGCTCGGCGGATCGGTTTCGGGGTCGGGGGCGCCGTCGTCAGGCAGGGTGAGATCGAGGGGATTGCCGGACTCGTCGACGACGTCGGCGTGATCGACGAGCAACTGGAGTGCCTTGCCGCGAGCGATGTCCGATCGTACCGCCTCGAACATGCCGCCCCGTTCGAGATCGCGTCGCACCTTGGCCGGCTTGGCCTTCAGGCGCTCGGCGAGGCGGTCGACTTCCCGGTCGACGTCTTCGTCGGTCGCTTCGATGTGCTCCTGGTTGACGACCGCACGTAAGGCGAGATCGGCGCGCACGGCATCGATGGCCCCGTCGCGCACCTGGTTGACGAAGGCGTTCTGGTCTTGGCCGGTGGCGGCGAGATAGTCGGGAAGCGTCGCGCCTTCGTGCTCGAGACGGTGGATCAGATCATGCAGGCGCCGCTCGGTCTCCGACGCGACGAGCGCGTCCGGGATCTCGGTGTCAACCAGCTGGGAGACCGCTTCAAGCACCTTGTCGCGCACCAGCATCTGGGCTCGAACTTTGGCGACCAGCGAGAGACGGTTCCGTGCGTCGTCGCGGAGGGCGTCGATGGTGTCGTACTCGCTGACCTCTGACGCCCATTCGTCGGTGGGTTCGGGGAGGATCTTGGCTTTGGTCTCTTTGATCAGGACCTGGAACGCGACCTCGTCGCCGGCGCGGTCCCCAAATCGTTCGGGGAGCTGGTCGTTGAACTTGAGGATGTCGCCGACCCGCTTGCCGTGCAGCTCCTCGTCGAGCTTCGGCACCAGCCCTCCGGAACCGACCTCGTACAAGAAGTCGGTGGCGCTGAGGGCGTCGACCACCTCGTCGTGGACGTACGCCTTGATGTCGATCTGGGCGTAGTCGCCGTCAGCGAGTGGGCCGGTCTTGTCCTCGAGATCCGCGAAGCGCTCCCGGAGGGCGTCGACTTGGGCCTCGACGTTGTCGTCGGTGATCTCGGGGGTCGGGATCTCGACCCGGAGCGGGTCGTACCCCGCGAGCTCGATGATGGGGCGCACTTCGACGACGGCGTCGAAGGCCACGTCTCCGCTGTCTTCCCCCTCGGTGATGTCGATCTCGGGGGCGGCGATGACGTCGATGTCCTCGGCTTCGATCGCCTGGGCGTAGTAGTCGGGCACGCTGTCGCGGAGGGCCTGCTCCCGGGCCGCTTCGCCGCCGAGGCGAGCCTCGAGCAGCTGGCGAGGGGCCTTCCCGGGCCGGAAACCCGGGATCTTCACCTGGCGGGCGAGCTTGCGGAAGGCGGCGTCGACGGCCCGTTCGAACTCGTCGGCGGGCACGGCGACTCGAAGCCGGACCTTGTTGCCCTCGAGCGACTCGACCGACGTAGTGAGGGGCGACATAAGGAGAAGCGCAGGATACCCGTGGGTTCCAGCGGTCCCTTGCACCAAGTCCCGCCGGCCGGGCCGTTCGGAGGCTGGCCGATCGGCCGATGCCCCTAGATGAAGCCGCGCCGCACCAGGCGGGTCGTCGCGAGCCATCCCGGCACCGCCGGCAGGTAGTTGACGACCAGCTGGTTGGTGAGGACGGCCGCCACGCCGATCTCCTTCGGGACCCCGAAGGCCACCAGGGCGCCCGAAAGGCCGACCGACGCCACCGCGGTACTCCCGCCGGGGATCGGGGACGAGCGACGCCAAGGTGCCCAAGAAGATGTTGGCCGCGAGCAAGGACCAAAAGGAGAGGCTGGGTGCCGCCGACGGCCGGGATGGCGAGGTTCGACAGTAGACAGGGCGCGGAGCGCGGGGGACGCCGCAGCCGTCCACCCGAAACCGCGCGGGCACGGCGGGCGTCTCAGCCCGGACTGGTCGGGGTCAAAGTGGCGCCCGGAGGCGACGAACCGGCCCGCGACCTACCTGCGAGGGATGACATCCTCGCCGGTCAGGGCTGGGTGGGCGCAGGCGTGGACTCCAGCATCGCGAGGGACGGTGAACCGGTCACCAGGGCCTGCAACGCGCTGACCGCTTCGGGGTGGCCTTTCAGAGTGGCGTCGAGGAAATCGACGGTGGCGTGCACGACCAGGTCGAAGTGCGGGTCGGTTGGTTGAGAGTACGGCGGGAGGTGCGGCGCGTTGACGAGCGTGAGCAGCGTCTTGGGGGCGGGGACGGTCTGACGGTCGTACGCGATCGATGCC
>DAIPLE010000029.1:0-14147 GCA_036769425.1 Actinomycetota bacterium | reverse complement strand
TGGTCCACATCTTCTGGCCGTTGATGATGTACTCGTCCCCGTCGCGCTCGGCCTTCGTGCTCAACGCCGCGAGGTCGGTGCCCGCCCCCGGTTCGGAGTAGCCGATGCAGAAGTGGATTTCGCCTTTGAGGATCTTCGGGAGGAAGAACGCCTTCTGCTCGTCGGTGCCGAATCGCATGATCGTCGGGCCGACGGTGTTGATGGTGAGCATTGGCACCGGCGCGCCGGCCCGCATCGACTCGTCGAACCAGATGAACTGCTCGACGGGCGTGAAGCCGCGCCCGCCCCACTCCTTGGGCCAGCCCACGCCGAGCCATCCGTCCTCGCCCATCTGGCGGACCACGCGGCGGTTCGCGTCGCCGACACCGCCGGACCCGGTGAGCTCGGCCCGCACCTCGGGGGTGAGCACCCGGTCGTAGTAGGCGCGCACCTCCTGGCGGAGTCGCTCCTGATCCTCAGTGAGGCCGATGTACACCCGACGTACCTCCCGCGCTGGGGCCGAAACAAGAACACGTTACAGACCGGCCGTCGAGGGCCGCCATTTCCCGTCTCGGTGCTGGACGGCGCGGGTCAGACGCCACCCATCATCAGGTCCGAGAGCCCCGATCGCATCCCGGCGGTGAATCCGCCGTCGACGACGAGGGCGTGGCCGGTCACGAACGAGGCGTCGTCAGAGACGAGGAACAACGTCGCGGCCGCGATCTCGTCCGGCCGGCCGAACCGGCCGAGCTTGTGCTCGTCGCGGTACCGGTCCCGGAAGGGGGCCATCCCGTCGCTGCCCATCACCGATTGGAACATCGGCGTCTCGATGAACCCGGGGCAGACGCAGTTCACCCGGATGCCGAGACGCCCGTAGTCGATCGCCATGTTCTTGGTGAGCAGCACGACCGCGCCCTTCGACGCGTTGTACGCGCTGCCGCCCTCGGTGCCCTCGATTCCTTCGATGCTGGCGAAGTTCACGATCGTTCCCGACCGTTGCTCCACCATGTGACGAAGGGCGTGCTTGCACGCGAGGTAGGTGCCGGTGAGGTTCACGGCGAGGATCCGAGACCATTCGTCGAGGTCCAAGAGGTGCACCGGGCCCCCGCCCGCGACGCCGGCCGAGTTGACCAGGATGTCGAGGTGTCCGTGTTCGGCCGCCACCTGGTCGAGGGCTTCGCGGACCGCGGCTTCGTCGGTGACGTCCACGACGTGCTCGACGGTCACGGGGGCCCCTGGGGTGCGGTCGAGCCCGACCACCACGGCGCCTTCGTCGAGGAACCGGCGGGCGCAGGCCTCGCCGAGGCCGGAGGCCGCCCCGGTCACGACCGCTACCCGTCCGCTCAGCCGTCCCGGCCCGTCCACCAGCTTGCCCCAATCATTGCTCGCGGCTGAACAACTGTATAGGTTCTGTTCAGTTGTTCACGGCGCATCCCCCCACCGAGGCCCTCCCGGCGACACCGGAGCGGATTCTGCGCGCCGCCGAGGAGTGCGTCCGCCGCTGGGGGATCCGCCGGGTCTCGATGAGCGACGTCGCCCTCCACGCCGGCGTGTCGCGGGGCTCGGTCTACCGGTATTTCCCTGACCGGGACGCTCTCGTGCAGGCGGTTCTCGAGCGGGTCGCCGAGGCCCATGTCGCCGAAGCCGAGCCGTTGGTGCGGCGCCAGCCGTCCTTGACGGCCAAGGTGGCCGAGGCCGCGGTCTTCGTGCGGATCCTCACCGACGACGAGCGTCGCCTCGGTCTGCGCCAGCACCCCGGCGAGCCGGCGTTGGCCACCCTGCTGCTCGCCGGCACCCCAGCCATGTTCGCCCGCTGGGTCGACTTCTGGATCCCGTTCCTCGACGAAGCCCGCGCCGCCGGGGAGGTGCGCACCGACCTCGACCTCCGGCAGGCCTCGGAGTGGATCATGCGGATCCTCATCTCGCTCGTGACCGTCCCGTCCGTGACCGTCGACCTTGACGACGCGCGCCAGCTGCGCACCTACATCGAAGACCATCTCGTTCGCGGCTTTCGCGACTGACCAGGAGGACCGTTACCCGTGAAGTTCGCGCTCTTCTACGAGATCCCAGTACCGAAGCCCTGGTTCCCCGACCAGGAGCATCAGGCGTACAAGAACACGCTCGAACAGGCGGTCCTCGGCGACCAGGTCGGCTTCCACGCGTTCTGGAGCGTCGAGCACCACTTCCTGGAGGAGTACTCGCACTGCTCGAACCCTGAGGTCCTCTACGGGGCGATCGCGGCGCGCACGACGAACATTCGAATCGGCTACGGCGTGCGTCTTCTCCCCAAGCCGTACAACCATCCGATCCGATCCGCGGAGTCCGCCGCGGTGCTCGACTTGCTCTCCGACGGTCGGGTGGACTTCGGCACCGGCCGTTCGTCGACCCGTGCCGAGCTCGAGGGTTTCGACCTGGAGCCGAGCGAGACCCGCCGGATGTGGCGGGAGGCGCTTCACCACATCGTGAGCGCCTGGACCGAGGACGAATATCAGGCCGACGGCGAGTTCTGGCAGATGGGTGCCCCGCGCCGGATCCTCCCGAAGCCGCTCCAGAAGCCGCACCCTCCGATCTTCGGCGCCACCAGCAGCCTCGACGGGCACCGCGAGGTCGGCCGGCAAGGGATCGGCCTGTGCTCGTTCACGGTTGGGCTCCCGCCCGAAGAGCTGGTGAAGAACATCTCCGCATACCGTGAGGGCCAGAAGGAGTGTGTCGAGCCCGTCGGCAAGTTCAAGAACGAGACCGCCGCGACCTTCACGATGGTGCACTGCGCGCCGACCAAGCAGGAGGCCTACGAGGTCGCGAAGCGCTCGTTCGAGTGGTACCCGAAGACCGGCGCCGGCCTCATCGCGTCGGTGGCCGAATGGATGGAGGAACGCCACCAGGACCTCGGCACCTACCAGTACACGGCCGACCCGTTGCAGCACCAGCGGGAGGGCGCGTTCGAGAACCTGAACTTCGACTACATCCATAGCGCGGGAGCCGGGGTGGTCGGCGACCCCGACGAGTGCATCGAGACCTGCAAGCGCTACGAGGCCGCGGGATGCGACCTGCTGCTGTGCCTCGTCAACCCCTATGACATCCCGCACGACAAGGTGATGCAGTCCATCGAGCTGTTCGGGAAGTACGTGATCCCCGAGTTCAACAAGGAGAAGGCCACCACGGCCGTCTGATCATGAGCCTCGACACCATCGACCTGACCGACAAGGACATCTTCGTCAACGGCGTCCCCCACGACTGGTTCGCGTCGCTCCGACGCGACGCGCCCGTGTTCTGGCACGAGGAGGCGGACGGGCCGGGATTCTGGTGCGTGACCGATTACGAGGATGTCGTGACCGTCAACCGCGACAACCAGTTGTTCTCGTCGAGCCGCGGCGCGGTCTTCATGTGGGACCTGCCCGAAGCCGCTCTCGAGCAGCAGCGGCTCATGATGCTGAACATGGACCCCCCGATGCATACCCGGTACCGGCGCCTGGTGAACAAGGGCTTCACGCCCCGCATGGTGTCCGAGCTCGAAACGAAGGCCCGCGAGCGGGCCCGGGCGATC
The DNA here is from genome assembly GCA_036769425.1 of Actinomycetota bacterium. Classification (GTDB taxonomy): domain Bacteria; phylum Actinomycetota; class Acidimicrobiia; order IMCC26256; family PALSA-555; genus PALSA-555. The sequence goes on along the minus strand of DAIPLE010000029.1, from coordinate 10,624 downwards.
CTCGACAAGGTCACCCCACGCGGCGAGTGCGACTTCGTGGTGGACGTCGCGGCTGAGCTTCCCCTCCAGGTGATCGCCGACGTCCTGGGCGTCCCTCAAGAGGACCGCCACAAGATGTTCGACTGGTCGAACCGCATGGTCGGCTCGGACGACCCCGAGTACGGCGTCACGGAAGAAGAGGCCCAGCTGGCCTCGATGGAGCTCTTCGCGTACGCCGCCAAACTCGCCGGGGAGAAGCGGGGCGAGGCCGGCCAGGACCTCATCAGCATCCTGAGCGAGGCCGAGGTCGACGGGGAGCGGCTCACCCAGCTCGAGATCGACTTGTTCTTCATGCTCCTGACCGTGGCCGGCAACGAGACCACCCGAAACCAGGTTTCGCACGGGCTGCTGGCCCTGCTCGAGCACCCCGACCAGCTGGAGCGCCTGCGCGCCAACCGTGAGCTGCTGCCGGGCGCGGTCGAGGAGATGCTTCGCTGGGCGAGCCCCGTAATGCATTTCCGTCGCACCGCGACCGAGGACCTGACCCTCGGCGGTCAGGCCATCGCCGCCGGCGACAAGATCGTGATCTGGTACGCGTCGGCGAACCGGGACGAGAAAGTGTTCGACGACCCGATGCGGTTCGACATCGAGCGCTCCCCGAACGAGCACGTGGCGTTCGGAGGTGGTGGCCCGCACTTCTGCCTCGGCGCCAACCTCGCGCGGATGGAGATCCGGGTCTTGTTCGAGGAGCTGCTCGACCGCTGGTCGCACCTCGAGCTCGCCGGTGAGCCCACTCGGCTCCGGTCGAACTTCATCAACGGCATCAAGCACATCCCGCTGCGGTTCACTGCGGCCAGCTGAGCGACGCGTCCGCGCCCCGGCTCGCGCTGGGCGCGCGGATGGGAGCACGAGGCGCGGCGAGCGCCGATCAGGTCAGCGGGGTGGCAGGTTCGGTGGTGTCGGAAGCCGCTCGATCTGAGCGGTGACGAAGGCGTCGGGGTCCGCGCCTCGCTGCGCGATCCGTTCTCGGATCGGCTCGGGGTGGGTGAGGACGAGGAACTGTTCGTGTTCGATCGCGTCACAGACCAACCGGCCCGGGACGGCGGGCTGTACCGGGGCCTCGAGGGGCATCTCCTTGATCCACGCCGATGGGTCCGCGACGCCGCCGATGCGGGCGGTGTCACCCATGTTCGAGTCGACAAGTCCCGGGCAGAGCAGCGAGACGCCAACCCCCAACGGTCGGAGGTACAACGCCAAGCTCTCGGTGAGCCCGACCACCCCGAACTTGGCGGTGATGTAGGGGATCGTGTCCCAGGCGTACGCGTACAAGCCCGCGACCGACGCGGTGTTCACGACCCACCCCTGGCCCCGTTGGCGGAGATGGGGGACGAACGCCCGGATACCACGGATCACGCCGTACAGGTTGATCTGCAAGATCCAGTCCCATTCGGCCATCGAGAGGGTGTCGGGCGGTCCGAGGAGCGCGACGCCGGCGTTGTTCATGACCACGTCGACATGCCCGAACGCGGTGAGGGTCTCGTCGCGGAGCCGCTCGACGTCGGCGTCCTTCGAGACGTCACAGTGGATCGGAAGGGGTTGCGTGCCGAGCGTCTCGAGCTCGACGACAGTCTCGTCGAGCCGGGTGTCGTTGATGTCGGCGATCGCGACGGCGTGGGCGCCGCGACGCGCTAGTTCGAGGGCGGTGGCTCGTCCGATGCCGCTGGCTCCGCCGGTGACGACGGCGTTCACGCCGTTCAGGTCCATCAGTCGTGCTCCACGACGAGCTGCCAGCCCAGCTGATCCCGGTGGCCGGGCTCGGCGAACGCCGAGAAGTCCGCGCCCTTTCGGAGCGACTGGCCGCCGTCGACACTGATGCACTGGCCGGTGATCCAACTCGACTCGGGGCCGACGAGGAACCGGGCAAGGGCGCCGACGTCCTCGACGGTGCCAACCCGGTGGAGTGGGATGTTCTCGAGGTAGCTGTCAAGGACCGGGCCGCCGGAGGTGATCGCCGCCATGAGCTCGTTGTCGATGATCCCGGGACGCACCGAGTTGACCCGGACCCGAGAGGGGCCGAGCTCGTCCGCGGCGACGCGAACGACCATGTCGAGGCCGGCTTTCGCGGCCCCGTAGACGCCGAGGAAGCGGAACGTGTCGAGCCCGGCGTGGGAGGAGACCCCGACGAACGAGCCCGCACCGCTCGCGGCGAGCAGCGGCGCCGCGTGCTTCAGGGTCAAGAAGGTTCCGATCACGTTGAGATCGAGGGTGGCGCGCACCGCGTCGACGTCGGCGAGGATCAGCGGGCCGAGGTGGAGGGATCCTCCCGCCGACGCGACGACTCCGTGGAGCCGGCCGGTCGGCTGCGCGGCCGCGGCGACCGCGGCCCGGATCTGATCCTCGTCGGTGACGTCGGCGACCACGGTCTGCACCGTCGCGCCCGGCACGGCAACCGACCGGAGCCGGTCCGCGGCCGTCTCGAGACGCTCGAGGGTCCGCCCGCAGATCGTGACCGACGCGCCGTCGCGCGCGAGGGCGGCGGCGCAGCCCTCGCCGATCCCGCTGCCGCCACCGGTCACCAGCGTTCCGTAGCCGTCCAACGTGCCCATTGCGCTCCCAGGTCACCCGCGTCCCGCGGACAAGAAGGCATAGGTTCTCACGTACACACGAGGACAGAACCGGGCTCGACCCGGGGCACGAAAGTTGGGTCCGACAATGAAGCTCGGCCTGCAGATGGGCTACTGGGGGGCCGGACCGCCGGCAGGGGCACTGGACCTCGTCCTCGAGGCGGAACGACTCGGCTTCGATTCGGTGTGGACGGCCGAGTCGTGGGGGTCGGACGCCTTGACGCCGTTGGCGTGGTGGGGTTCACACACCTCCACGATCCGGCTTGGCACCGACCTGATCCAGCTGTCGGCCCGACAGCCGACCGCGACCGCGATGGCCGCGCTCACCCTCGATCATCTCTCGGGTGGTCGGTTCGTCCTTGGGCTCGGTGTTTCGGGACCGCAGGTGGTCGAGGGCTGGTACGGGATGCCCTTTCCGAAGCCGCTCGCCCGCACCCGCGAGTACGTGTCGATCATCCGCCAGGTCTTGGCGCGCGACGAGCGCGTCACCAATACGGGGCCGCACTACCCGCTGCCCTACCCCGGCGGTCTCGGTCTCGGGAAGCCGCTGCGGTCGATCGTCCATCCGCTACGCGCCGACGTGTCGATCATCCTCGGCGCCGAGGGACCCAAGAACGTCGCGCTCGCAGCCGAGATCGCCGACGGGTGGTTCCCGATCTTCTACTCGGCTCAGCACGAGCAGATGTACGTCGACTCGCTCCAGGAAGGATGGGGCCGACCCGGGGCCCGGCGCCGCCCCGACCAGTTCGAGATCCTGCCGACGGTGACCGTGGTCGTCGACGACGACATCGAACGCGCCGCCGACGCCCTCAAGCCAACCATCGCGCTCTACGTGGGAGGGATGGGTGCGCGGGAGATGAACTTCCATTTCGACGTCTTCTGTCGCCTGGGCTATGAGGCCGCGGCGACGAAGATCCAAGAGCTGTACCTGAACGGGCAGAAGGACGAGGCGGTCGCCGCGGTCCCCCGCGAGATGGTGGAGGAAATCGCGTTGATCGGCCCGAAGGAGAAGATCCGCGACGACCTCGAAGCGTGGAAGGCGTCGCGGGTAACCACGATGCTCCTCGGGGCGCACGACCCGAACGTTCTGCGGGTGATGGCCGAGCTGGTCCTGTGAGCGAGCAGATCCTCCTCGAGGAGATCCGCCCTCACGTCGCGCTGATGACGCTGAACCGTCCGGACCGGCTCAATGCCCTCTCGTGGGAGCTCGTCGACGAGCTCCACGCCACCCTCGATAGCCTCGAGCGCGACAACGCCACCCGCGTGGTGGTCCTCACCGGCGCCGGGCGAGGGTTCTGTTCCGGCCTCGACCTCCAGGGTGGCGGCACCCAAGGCGCCAGCGTCTCGGACGGGCTCCGCGGCCCCGCCGGTGGGATGCGGGCCCAGGCGCACATCGCCGGGCTCATGACCCACCTGCGCCGAATTCCGCAGCCAATCATCGCCGCCGTCAACGGCGCCGCGGTCGGTGGCGGCTTGGCACTCTCCCTGTTCAGCGACATCCGCGTGGCCGCCGAATCGGCGCGGTTCGGGGTCCAGTTCATCCGGGTCGGGCTGTCCGGCTGCGACGTCGGTGTCAGCTACGCGCTCCCCCGCCTCATCGGTGGGTCACGGGCCTTCGAGCTCATGCTCACCGGGCGGCAGTTCGACGCCGCCGAAGCCGAGCGCATCGGGTTGGTCAGCCGCGTCGTGCCCGACGGCACCGTCGTCGACGCCGCGCTCGCCCTCGCCGACGACATCCTTCGCCACGCGCCGTTCGGGGTCGTGATGACCAAAGAGGTGATGTGGGCCAATCTGGCCGCGCCGAGCCTCGACGCGGCGATCCACCTCGAGAACCGCACCCAGATCCTCGCCTCGCAATCGGGAGACTTTCAAGAGGCGCTCGCGGCGTTCGCGGAGAAGCGCGCGCCCGACTTCTCGTCGTCGTGAGCACCGCCCACCCGTTGGTGCGGGTCGAGGCGGGCGACGACGCGGTGACGATGATCACCATCGACCGTCCCGAACGGCTCAACGCCCTGAGCCTGCCGACGATCACGGCGCTGAAAGACGCGTTCGTCGCCGTCGCCGCGGATGCCGACACCCGGGTCGTGATCCTCACCGGTGCCGGCCGGGGCTTCTCGGCGGGCCTCGACCTCAAAGCGTCGGGGTCGTCACCGGTCAGTGAGGGCCTCCACGGCGTCGCGGCGGCCATGCGCGGCCAGGCGTACTTCGCCGATGTCGTCCAGACGTTGCGCGCCGTCCCGCAACCGGTGATCGCGGCGATCAACGGCGTCGCGGTCGGAGGAGGCTTCGCGTTGACGATGGGCTGTGATCTGCGACTCGCCGCGGCCTCGGCTCGCTTCAACGTCCAGGCGCTGCGCGTCGGGCTCAGCGCCGGCGAGTCCGGCCTGTCGTTCCTCCTGCCCCGGCTAGTCCCCGCGTCGGTGGCCTTCGAGTGGCTGTTGACCAACCGGTTCGTCGAGGCCGCGGAGGCCGAACGGGTCGGGCTGGTGGCGCGCACCGTGCCCGACGCTGACCTCCTGGCGGCGACCCGGGCCGTGGCCGCCGGGTTGGCTCGCCACGACCGCGACGCGTTGTGCCTCGCCAAGGCCACCATGTGGGCCAACCTGTTGGCCCCGAGCCTGGGCGCGGCGCTGGCCCTGGAGTCTCGAGCCTGGACCCTCCCGGGAGGAGGCGACGATGACGGATGAAGCCGACCGTGCCCGCTGGGACGCCGCCTGGCGTGACGTCATGCGCCGGGAGCCGCCACCGATCACCGATCCCTACACCCAGTTCACCGCCGAGCTCTTCGACCGGGTGTGGGGACGTCCCGGCCTCGGACGCCGCGAGCGCCGACTGGTCTCGCTGACCGCGGTGGCCCTCTCGGGCCAGCGCGAGCCGCTCGTATACCACCTCGGCGCGGCGCTCGACTCCGAGGACCTCACCGTCGACGAGCTCGACGAGTGGGTGGTGCACCTCGCGCACTACGGCGGCTGGCCGACCGCGGCGATGGCCTACGGGGCGCTACGCGAGGTCGCGGCCGGGCGCGACTAGCGCGGGGCGCGGGGCATGCCGAGCCCCGCCATCTGGATGATCTCGCGCTGCACCTCGTTGACGCCGCCACCGAACGTCCCCACTGGGGCCTGCCGGTACGCGTGCTCGAGCTGGCCCCGCAGCGCCGCTCCCGGCGAGCCGTCGGGGATCGACGCGGTCACCCCGACCACCTCCATGAGCAGACGGAGGCAACGAACCTGCTCTTCGGTTGCCAGCACCTTCATCGCCGACGCGTCCGCCGGGTTCAGCGAGCCCTCCGCCAGGTCGCTCGCGACGCGCCAGTTCGCGAGCTTGAGCGCCTCCGTCACCGCGTAGACCCGAGCCAAACTGACCTGCACCCACTCCTGGTCGATGACCCGCCGGCCGTCGGCGAGCGTCGTCTGCTGCGCCCAGCCCCGCACCGCCTGCAGATGCCGATCGAGGCGGCCCGCGGGGGCGAGCGCGACGCGCTCGTGGTTGAGCTGGCGGGTGATCAGCTTCCAGCCCTCGTTCTCGTTCCCGACCCGGTTGTCGACCGGGACGCGCACGTCCTCGTAGTAGGTGGCGTTCGTATGCCCACCGCCGAGCACCCAGATCGGTGAGTGCTTGAAGCCCGGGACGTCGGTCGGCACGAGGATCATCGAGATTCCCTTGTGCTTCGGCGCGTCGGGATCGGTCCGACAAGCCAGCCACACCCAGTCGGCATCGTGGCCACCGGTGGTCCAGATCTTCTGGCCGTTGATCACGTACTCCTCGCCGTCGCGCACCGCCCGGGTCCGCAGGCTGGCCAGGTCGGTTCCCGCGCCCGGCTCGCTGTACCCGATCGCGAAGTGGAGCTCACCGGCGAGGATCTTCGGGAGGAAGGACCGCTTCTGGTCCTCGGAGCCGAACCGCATCAGTGTCGGACCGACGGTGTTCAGTGTCACGAGCGGCAGGGGCGCCCCGGCCCGGTTCGCTTCGTCGTAGAAGACGTACTGCTCGATCGGGGTGCGTCCCTGCCCGCCCCACTCGGCGGGCCAGCCGATACCGAGCCATCCGTCGCGGCCCATCTGTCGGACCACCTCGCGGTAGGCGTCGCCCCCCGCCTCGCCGCCGGTCAGCGCTGCTCGCCGCTCCGGGGTCATGAGGTCTTCGAAATACCGGCGCAGCTCGGCGCGGAGCTGCTGCTGCTCGGGGTCGAGCTCGATGCGCACCGCGTCCCTCTTTCCTTATTCCCTTGGTCGCCGCGGCACGGTACCGTCGCCCCCAGCGAACTGCAACACGTTGCAGTTTTCTCGAGATTGGGGGACGGGTGGCGGATCCAGTCATTGTCGAAGCCGCGATCAACGGCACTACGACCAAGGCCCGGAACCCGAACGTGCCCCGGAAACCGGACGAGATCGCGGACGACGCGTTGCGGTGCCTCGACCGCGGCGCGTCGATCGTCCACAACCACGCGGATGTGGTCGCCGTCCCGGGCCCGGAGGCCGCCGCGCGATACCTCGAAGGGTGGGCCCCGGTCCTCGCGGCCCGGCCCGACGCGCTGCTCTACCCGACCACCAACTTCGGGCCGGGCGTCGAGGGCGCGTACGCGCACCTGGAGCCGCTCGTCGAGACCGCGAGCCTGCGGATCGGGATCATCGACCCCGGATCGGTGAACCTCGGCGGCGTCGACGACGCGGGGCTCCCGGCCGCCCCCGGGTTCGTGTACGCCAACTCGTTCGGCGACATTCACTTCCAGGCCGAACTCTGCGCCCGACTGCGAGTCGGTCCGAGCATGGCGATCTTCGAGCCGGGATGGCTTCGCGCCGCTCTGGTCTGGTCGCGGGCCGGTCGCCTGCCCCAAGGCGCGATGGTGAAGCTGTACTTCGGCGGTGACCACGGCTACCCGACCACGGGCTCGGAGCGCGGCGGCGCCCCGTTCGGGCTTCCGCCGACGGTCCGTTCCCTCGACGCCTACTGCGAGCTGCTCGACGGGTGTGACCTTCCCTGGTCCGTCGCGGTCATCGGCGGGGACCTGCTCGCCTCACCGGTCGTGACGCTCGCCCTCGAGCGGGGTGCCCACCTGCACGTCGGCCTCGAGGACTACGCCGGGACCCGCACGCCTACCAACGAAGAGCTGGTGCAAGAAGCCGTCGCCCGGTGCGCCGAAGTGGGGCGCCCCGTCGCCACCAGCGACGACGCGGCGGCGATCCTCGACCTCCCTCGGGTCCGATCTGCTCCCGGCGTCGCCGCGGCCGGGCGTGCCGGCTGATGCGCTTCCACCAGTCGGTGGCGTTCCTCGAGACCGACCAGCTGCTCGAGGTGTGCCGGGCAACCGACCAGATGGGCTACGCCGGCATCTACGTGTCGGACCACCTCTTCTACCCGCAAGAGCTGCGGAGCGCGTACACCTATTCGCCGTACGCCGACGGGTCACCGATCTGGTCTCCCGAGGCGGACTGGCCCGACTCGTGGTGCCTCATCTCGGCCGCGGCGGCCGTGACGACGAACCTGACGTTCACCACCGGCGTCTACATCGCCCCCGCCCGCGACCTGGTAACCGTCGCGAAGCTGGTGGGGACCGCCGCGGTGATCTCGCATGACCGGGTGCGGCTCGGCGTCGGCGTCGGCTGGTGCAAGGAGGAGTTCGACGCCACGGGACAGGAGTTCCACAACCGAGGCCGACGCCTCGACGACATGATCCCCGCCTTGCGGGCACTCTGGGCCGGGGGATGGGTCGAGTACCACGGGTCGCACTACGACGTCCCACCGATGCAGATGAACCCGTCACCGTCGGCACCGATCCCGATCCTCGTCGGCGGCCACAGCACGCCTGCGATCCGGCGCGCCGCGACCCTCGGCGACGGTTGGCTCGGAGCGAGCGCCTACCAGCCCGACGACGCCTGGCATTACCTCGCGGTCATGGACGAGGCGAGAAGCCGGGCCGGACGCGCCGACGAGCCGTTCTCGATCTACCTGGCGCTGGCGACGTTGCCCGACCTCGACCTGTACCGGCGTCTCGAGGACGCCGGCGTCACCGACCTGGTCTGCGCGCCGTGGATGCTCGCCGAGATGTCCCAGACGCGCGACTACCGCTCGGGGCTCGACGCCAAGCTCGCCGCGACCGAGGAGTTCGCGACGAACGTGATCGCCAAGATGGCGTCCTGACCGGCCAGGGACATCACTGCGGCCAGCCGTCAGGCCAGTTCAACTCGGTCCAGCCGTAGCCGCTACGCCCGTCGGCAACCTCGAACCGGCTCAACGCCCGCGGGAATCGCGACTGCTTCCCTTCGGGGGAGACGAGGAGCACCGGGGCTTGGAGCTCGGCGGTGACGGCCAGCTCGAGGCCCTCGATGTCGAGGTCGCCCCGGATGAGAAGTTTCTCGTCGTCGATCGTCGGGGTGAAGTCAACGTGCTGGACGGTGTGCATCGTCATGTCGGGGTCCACGATGAACCCGGTCTGGAAGTTGGACGAGCCGGCGCCGGTCACCAACGAGCGGACGGTGTGAAACCAGGTGCCGTCGTCGAGACGTCCCGAGCTCCACAGCCACGGGAACGCCCACCAGTCACGGGCACCCCACGAGTGGTCGCGCTCTCCGGGGCAGCGGACCTCGATGCGCTCGTCACCGATCACCATCTCACCTTCGACCCAGGCCGCCTGCTCGTAGCGGGTCGTCATCGTGTACGGGAACACCGGCGCGGCGCCGGTCCAGGTCAGGTCGATACGGACCGGCACCTCGGGGCCCCGTTCACCGTGGAAGGCCTGCGACGGGTCGGACAGGGCGACACCGGTGCCCTCGGTGGTGATCCGCCACGACGTGAGCGGCTCGGTGCACCGCCACGACGCGCGGTACCGGTCGGTGCTGAGGTCGAGGGGCGCGTCTTTGGCCGGGCAGGCGACGGTGTGATCCCGGATGAGCACGAGCGGCTGGCCCCGCCGGACCAGGTGCACCCAGTACCAGGCGACACCCAGGTTCGGGTACAGGCCGAGGCGGGCGTAACCGCCGTAGGAGCCGTCCGCGGCGGCGAAGTCGTGGTACCACGATTCGCCCCAAAGGGCGTCGGTGCCGGCGAGGTGTCGTCCCTCGTCGCTGGCACTCAGATGAAACGCAACCACGGCGCACCTCGCTTGGTTCGCAGGTCGGCCTAGATCCCGTCGGGACGGAGCAGCGCGTCCGTACCGCCGTCAATGAAGAGCACGACCCCCGTGATCCACGCCGCCGCCGGGGACAGCAGGAACCAGACACCAGCGGCGATCTCGTCGGGTTCACCCCAGCGATCAAGCGGGATGGGGTAGGAGCGGATGAGGTCACCGGTGACCGGATGCTCGAGCGCCGCCTGGGTGAGCGGGGTCAGCACCGGGCCCGGCGCAACGGCGTTCACGCGCAAATCGGGCGCCCACTCGACGGCGAGGCGCCGGACGCGCCGGGCGAGGGCGAGCTTGGCGTGCGCGTACACCAGCTCCCCGTCCAGGGTGTCAGCATGGTCGGCCGCTTCGTCCTCCCGCCCGGCGAGGCAGTGCTCGACGAGGGTGAGGTCCTGGGCGGGGACCGCGGTGGCCGAGTTCGACGAGATCGCCACCGCGGCGCGCAGCCCCCCTCGGACGAGAGGCTCCCGGAGACCCTCGAGCAGCGCGACCGCACCGAAGTAGTTGATCCGGGCAACCATGGAAGGGGGCGCCGACGTGCTGCCACCGATCCCGGCGGCCACGACAAGCCCGTCGAGCGCGGACCCCGCTGCCTCCCGGATCCCGTCCAGGGCCTCGCCCCGCCCCGCGGCCGACGACAGGTCGGCGACCACCTCGGCGTCGCGAACGTCGACGCCGATCACGTCGTGACCCTCGGCCTCGATGTGGCGACGGATCGCCCCACCAATCCCACCGGCGGACCCGGTCACCGCGATAACGCCCATCTCCGTGCTGGCTCCTTGCTGGTGACCCCGGGCCGGGAACGAGTGGCGACGCTAGCCTCGCTTTGGATCGTCCAGGTGAAAGGGCCCCGTGATGCTCGACATGGTGGTACGCGGACGCGAGGTCATCGACGGGACCGGTG
>DAIPLE010000176.1:0-4835 GCA_036769425.1 Actinomycetota bacterium | reverse complement strand
TCGACACCGGTTCGCCGCTCATACTCGAGCGCCAGGCGCGCCAGGCGCCGCCGCAGCAGCTCGACCTGAGCCGCGGTCGCACCCTTCTGGGGCCCGTAGAGCGTCGCGGCATCGACAAAGGCGGTGGTCACGTCGTACGCGACCGTGACGTCGAGGCCGCCGAGCGACCAGCCCAGCGCCTCGAGCGCAGCGAGGCCACCGTCGGTGGTGGCGCTGCCGCCCACACCGACGAGGACCCGCTTGGCTCCGCTGCGCGCCGCGGCGGCGAGCAGCTCACCGGTACCGCGCGTGGAGGCGCGCAACGGGTCGTTCCGGGTGCCGACGAGAGCGAGACCGCTCGCCTGGGCCATCTCGACGATCGCCAGCCCGTCAGCCGTCAGCCCGTACTCGGCATCGACAGGATCGCCGAGCGGTCCGGTCACACGCACCCGACGGCGGCTCCCACCCCGCGCCGCGAGGAGGGCATCGAGGGTGCCGTCGCCGCCGTCGGCGAGCGGCACGCTCCGCACGTCGTCGAAGCCGGCTCGGTGCAGGCCGGCGGCGATCGCCGTCGTGGCCTCCGGCGCGGTGAGCGTCCCGCGGAACTTGTCAGGACACGCGACTGCGGTGGGCATGCTCACTAGATTGGCCTGTGATGCTCGAGCGTGTCCCGCTGCTCGAAAAGGATATCGCCCAGTACGCCGACGTCGTCGGCGCCCAAGCGGTCGCGCAGATCCGAGAGGCCGCGGCGCCGCTCGAGGGCGCGCGGGTCCTGCACGTCAGCGCCACCGCCTACGGCGGCGGTGTCGCGGAGCTGCTGGCCACCCACGTGCCGTTGCTCCGCAGCGTCGGCATCGACGCCGAATGGCAAGTCCTGCACGGCAGCGACGAGTTCTTCACCATAACCAAGCAGGTCCACAACGCGCTCCAGGGTGCTGACATCGAGTGGACGCCGCAGATGCAGCGCACGTACCTCGAGCGGATCCTCGACAACTCGCTGCTGCTGGAGGACGGCTACGACGTCGTCGTAGTCCACGATCCTCAACCGGCGGCTCTGCTCCATTTCCTGCGCGACCATCCGTCCCTCGCCAACGGGCGGACTCGGTGGATCTGGCGCTGCCACATCGACCTCACCGTCGCGAACCCGACGGTTTGGGAGTTCTTCCGGCCGTTCGTCGAGCTGCACGACGCGTCGGTGTGGACGCTCGCCGAGTTCGTCCCCTCCTCACTGAAGATGGAGCATGTCGTCGAGCTGCACCCCTCCATCGATCCGCTCTCGGTGAAGAACCTCGACCTCGCCCGACCGTTCTGCGAGGAGCTGACCCACCAGTACGGGATCGACACGAAGCGGCCGATCGTCTGTCAGATCAGCCGGTTCGACCCGTGGAAGGACCCGATCGGCGTCGTCGACGCCTTCCGGATGGTTCGCGAGCAGGTCCCGGACGCGCAGCTGCTCCTCGCCGGCTCGATGGCGACTGACGATCCCGAAGGGTTCAGGGTGTGGGAGGAGACCGAGCGGGCCCGAGCGGGCGACCGCGATATCCACTTGCTCTCGAACCTGCATCAGGTCGGTTCGGTGCAGATCAACGCGTTCCAACGGATCGCCAACGTGATGGTGCAGAAGTCGCGGCGCGAAGGGTTCGGGCTCACCGTCAGTGAGGCCCTCTGGAAGGGCCGGCCGGTCGTCGGTGGTCGCGCCGGAGGGATCAAGCTCCAGGTCATCGACGACTACAGCGGCTACCTCGTCGACAGCATCGAAGGGTGCGCGCAACGGATCATTGACCTCCTCGCGGACCCTGTCGGCGCCGACGCCATGGGCTCCCAAGGCCGAGAGCACGTGCGGTCGAACTTCCTCGCGACCAGAGAGCTCCACGACTGGTTGCTGCTGCTCAGCGAGCTGCGGTGACGGTCGTCCTCTCGAATCGGGGCCCCTACCGCTACGACGAGGGCCCCGGCGGAGAGCTCGTAGCGCGCCCGGGCGCCGGGGGCCTGGCCAGCTCCCTCGGACCGCTCCTGTTGTCCGGGGCCGCTGGAGCCCACAGCGCATGGATCGCCGCGGCACTCAGCGACGCCGACCGGGCCGCGGTGCGGACGGGCGCGGTGCGCGCCCCCGGGGTGCAGCTTCGGCTCTTGGACCTGGACGCCCACATGTTCCGGCTGGCCTACGAGGTGGTGTCGAACGGCACGCTGTGGTTCCTGTACCACGGGCTCTTCGACCTGACCCGACGACCTCGGTTCGATCGTCGGTGGCGCGAGGCCTGGGACGCCTACGAGGCCGTGAACGTGGCCTTCACCGACGCGACCGCAGAACTGGCCCGCGAGGGGGATGTCGTCCTCGTCCAGGACATGCATCTCGCCCTCGTCCCCGGCATGCTGCGCGCCCGTCGTCCCGATCTGCGTCTCACCCACTTCACGCACACGCCGTTCTGCGGGCCGAACTCGATTCGGGTTCTGCCGGCCTATGCCGCCACCGCGCTCTGCGAGTCGATGACGAGCGTCCCTTGTGGGTTCCACGCGCGCCGCTGGGCGCAGGCCTACGAGGCGTCGGCCCGCGAGGTGCTGGGTGACGGGACCTCGGCACCGACGTTCGTCGCCGCGCTCGGCCCGGACCCTGATGCCTTGACGCAACTCGCGGCCTCCGACTCGGCCCGGAGCGCCGCAGCGGAGCTCGACTCGGTCGTCGGAGACCGCGCCCTGGTCCTGCGCGTCGATCGGATCGACCCGTCCAAGAACATCGTCCGAGGCTTCCTTGCGTACGACCTGCTGCTGGAACGTCACCCGGAGTGGAGAGAACGGGTCGTCTTCGTCGCCCGACTCAACGCGTCGCGCGAGGCCCTCGCCGAGTACCAGGCGTACCGGCAAGAGGTCGAGACGGCCGCCGATCATGTCAACGAACGGTGGGCGACGAACGGTTGGACGCCCATCGTGCTCGACGCCCAGGACGACTACCCGCGCACGGTGGCCGCGATGGCTCGCTACGACGTGCTGATCGTCAACGCGATCAAGGACGGGCTCAACCTCGTCGCCAAGGAAGGCCCTCTCGTCAACCGCCGCGACGGTGTCCTGTGCCTCTCGCCCGACACCGGCGCGTGGGACGACCTCGGGATCGGCGCGCTCGCCATGCACCCGTTCGATCTCGAGCAGGCCGCGGACGCGATGTACGTCGCGCTGGAGATGCCCGTCGAGGAGCGGGCCGCCCGGGCCGGGAAGCTGCGGGCGCTGGCGGCGGCGCGCACCCCGAAGACCTGGTTCGACGATCAGCTCACCGAGGCGCGTTAACCGCCGCAACGAGCGACTCGAACAGAGCAGCGAGATCGGCGGGGCTGTCGGCGACATGGTCGGCGGTGGCGAGCAGCGCCGGGGGCGCCTCGGGTGACCGCACCGCGATCCGCACGCCCACGAACCCGGCCTGACGTGCGGCCCGATCGGTCAGGGCCGAGAACGCGGGAAGATCCCCGTAGTCGTCACCCGCGAAGGCGCACGCCCGGACCCGACCTTCTTGGATCAGCAGGCTCAACGCGGCGCCCTTGTCGACGTTCACCGGGGCGCGTACCTCACCCACCATCCGGCCCCGCGACACCGCCAGGCCGTGCCGGCGGGCGAAGATCTCCAGCTCGTCGAGCGGCGGGGCGGCATCGGGCGTCACTCGCCAATGCACCGAGAACGCCAGAGCTCCCTTGCGTTCGACGAGCAGGCGAGGCCAGCGCTGCTCGGCCTCGTCGGCGGCGACGGCCACCGCGCCCGCGTACGCCTTCGCGCGTTCGTCGACCACGACCTCACCGTCGACGAGGCGTTCCAGGCCGTACTGGCCCACGAGGGTCAGGCCGTCGACGGGGAGCTGGGCGCGAAGGAAGTCAACCGAGCGTCCGCTGACCACCCCCACCAGTCCGAACGGCTCGACGAGGGCCCGCAAGGCCGACACCGCGGCCGGCAGCGGCCGGGCGCGGGTCGGGTCGTCGACGATCGGGGCGAGGGTGCCGTCGAAGTCGGTGACGACGGCGGCCGATCCGGGATCATCGACGAGGGGCGCGAGGACGTCGGGCAGCGTCACGGGCGGGCCGGACCCGCTCGCTACTTGCCGAGGGTGACGATGCAGTCCGCGGCCGTGGCGGCGGCCGGAGGCGGCGTCGGATAGGCGCCGACGGTGGTGCCCACCGCGACGGCCTTGGCCAGCGTGTCGGCTTCCTTGGTGAACCCGGTCTTGCACCCGACCGTGGTGCCGGTCTGGGGTGTGGTCGCGTTCCCTTGCCCCAAGATCACGTAGCCGAGCCCACGGAGCACGTTGGCCTTCGTCGCCGCCGCGCCGCCCACCCCGGAGGCGTTCTGGACGAAGACCTTCACCTGCGCCGCGGGACGCCCTCCGCCGACCAGGGTCGTGGCGGTCGTCCCAGTGCTCGAACTCGACGAGCTCGGTGTCGGGCTGGCCGTCGTGCCCCCGCCACCCGAGGAGCCCGTGCCGTTGACGACCTGTAACAACACGATCCCGGTCACGACCGCCACGCCGACGAGCACCGCACCGCGCGCCGCGGTGCGCAGGATCGTGGCACCGAGACGGGGCGCCTGCGCGATGGCCGTCATCGTGTGCCCGGATCGGCGCGTCGACCGTCCGGGCGGCTGCGACGCCGATCATCGCGGTAGCGGCGGAGACGTTTCACAGTGAGAGGGTCGTACTCGAACGCGGCCGGCTTCTCGAGCAGCTCGCTGAGAACCCGATAGTAGTGACTCGTCGAGATCTGAAGCCGAGCGCGGATCGCTGATTCCTTCGGACCCGGGAAGCACCACCAGGAACGTTCGAAATCAAGGATTGCGCGCTCGCGCGCTGAGAGCTCCATCGGTGAACGAGTATGGCCCCGCAC
>DAIPLE010000175.1:0-4855 GCA_036769425.1 Actinomycetota bacterium | reverse complement strand
GACGTCGTGGTCGGCACCGAAGCCGCGCTCCACGACGTCCCCAACCGGGACCAGCCGGTGGGCCTCGTCGCGTTCCTCGACTTCGACCAGGAGCTGCTCGCGCCGCGATACCGAGCCGACGAGCAGGCCCTCTGGCTTCTCGTGCGCGCCGCTCGCCTCTGCGGGGATCGACGGTCCGGATCCCGCATCCTGGTGCAGACCCGCCTCCCGGACCACGAGGTCCTCGCCGCGGCCCGCACCGGCGACCCGATGCCGGTCGTCGCCGCCGACGCCACACGGCGTGAGACGCTCGCGTTCCCACCGTTCGGAGGTCTCGCCGCGCTCGACGGCGACACCGACGCGGTCGCCGCCGCCGTCACCGTCCTGCGCGACCACCTGGAGGTGCTCGGACCCGTCGACGGTCGGGCGCTTCTGCGCGCCGCGTCGCCGACCGCTCTCGCCGACGCGATCGCCGCCACCGACCTCACTCCGGCACGCGCGCACGGACGGCTCCGCATCGAGGTCGACCCGCAGCGCGTCTGACGCGCCCACCCGGGACCCGCCGATCCGGTGAAGGCCGCTGGTACCCTGGACTGGTGAATACGTTCGCGATTCGCATGTTCGGTGACCCCGTGCTCCGCCAACCGACACGCGAGGTCACCGAGCTGAACGGAGAGTTGGCGCGCTTGGTCGACACCATGATCGAGACCATGAACGAAGCCCACGGTGTCGGCCTCGCCGCACCTCAGATCGGCGTCCAGAAGCGCCTCTACACCTACGACGTCGGCGAAGGACCCGCGGTGCTGATCAATCCCGAGATCGTCGACACCCGCGACGAGTGGACCTTCGAGGAAGGCTGCCTCTCGGTCCCGGGCCTGCAGTTCGACATCGTGCGACCGAAGGTCGTGACGGTGCGCGCCGTGGACCTCGACGGGAACGAGGTCGTGATCGAAGGCGACGAGCTCATGGGTCGGCTCATCCAGCACGAGGTCGACCACCTCGACGGTGTCCTGCTCTTGCAGCGGCTCGACCCTGAGCGCCGCCGGCAGGCGCTGCGCGAGCTGCGCACCCGCGCCTTCGACGGCTTCAGCCCCGTCGGGAGCGCCCACCACCTGTAAGCCGCCCCGAGTGCGACTCGTCTTCTTCGGTACCCCGGTCGCCGCCGTCCCGGCCCTCCGAGCCCTCGTCGATGCCGGCCACGACGTCGCGTTCGTCGTCACTCAACCCGAACGGCGCCGCGGGCGAGGCGGCGCGCTCGTCCCGAGCCCGGTGCACGCCGCGGCGCGCGAACTCGGCCTCCCGGTCCGCGGCCCGACCCGAGCCCGGGAGGTCACCGATGAGGTCGCCGAGAGTGGCGCCGACGTCGGTGTCGTCGTCGCCTTCGGTCAGCTGCTTCCCGCCACGCTGCTCGACGCCACCCCGTGCGGGTTCGTCAACTTGCACCTGTCCCTGCTGCCGCGCTGGCGGGGCGCCGCCCCGGTCGAGCGCGCCATCCTCGCCGGTGACACCGAGACCGGCGTGTCGGTCATGCGACTCGACGCCGGCCTCGACACCGGGCCCGTCTACCGCACCGTGCGCACGTCGATCGGTGGCGACGAAACCGCAGGGGCGCTCACCGAACGCCTCGTCGGCCTCGGGATCCCCGCGCTCCTCGACGTCGTCGCCGGACTCCCGACCGTGGAGGCGCAGCGGCAAACCGGGGACCCGGTATACGCAGAGAAGCTCGCAGTCGACGAGTTCCACCTCGATCCGTCCCGTCCCGCGTCGGAGCTGGCGCGTCTGGTGCGGGCCGGCAACCCCCGACCCGGGGCGTGGATGCTCGTCGACCAGCACCGGGTGAAGGTGCTGCTCGCCCATCCCGAACCGGGGGTCGTCTCGGATCCGTCCGGTCCCATCGTGGTGTGGCCCGGCGCGGCGCTCCTCACCGCCACCGGCCCCCTGGTGCTCGACGAGGTGCAGGTGGAAGGCCGTCGCCCGATGAGCGGCGACGCCTGGCTCGCCGGGTACCGGGCGAAACAGCTTCGGCTGCCGGTCACGTGAACACCACCCGCGCCGTGGCGCGCGACGTGCTGCTCCGCGTCGAAGACGGCGCGTACTCCAACCTGGTGCTCCCCGAGACGCTGCGCCGCACTGGGCTGAGCGCCCGCGACCGGGCCTTCGTCACGGACCTCGTCTACGGCACCCTCCGGGCCCGCCGCCGCCTCGACGACCGCCTCGCCACCCATCTGCGTCGGCGCCTCGACGATCTCGACGCCCCGGTACGCGCCGCGTTGCGGCTCGGCGCCTACCAGCTCGAAGCGGGCGTCGCCCCGCACGCCGCGGTGGGGGAGACGGTGGCGGTCACACCGGCGCGTGCCCGCGGGTTCGTGAACGGTGTCCTGCGGTCCCTCGCCGCGAGCGGGCCGCCGTGGCCGACCGCGGACACGCCCGCGGTCGATCTCTCGTATCCCGACTGGATCGTCGAGCGTCTCACCACCGATCTCGGCGCCGCCGCCGCGCGCGCCACGCTCGAGACCCAGAACGAAGTCCCGACCCTCACCCTGCGTCCCAACCCGCTCCGCACCGAACCGGCGACGCTGGCCGACGAGCTGGCGTCGACGGGCGCCACCGTCGTTCGGGGTCGCCTCGTCCCCGACGCGGTCGGCGTCCGCGGCGCGGGTGACACCGCGGTGCTCGCGTCGGTCCGTGACGGTCGCGCCACCCCCCAAGACGAGGCCAGCCAAGCAGTCGTGGCGCTCCTCGACGCGCACGCCGGCGACCGGGTCCTCGAGGTCGCCGCGGCCCCCGGAGGGAAGGCCACCGCCCTCGGCGAACGGGTCGGTGACGGCCTCGTCGTCGCGGTCGACCTCCATCCCGGCCGGCTGCGCCTCGTCGCCGACGCGGCCCGACGTCTCGACCTCCCCGCGGTACGACCAGTGCTGGCCGACGGGCGCCGCTTACCGGTGGCGGAGGCCCGGATGGACCGGGTCCTCGTCGACGCCCCGTGCTCCGGGCTGGGTGTGCTCCGCCGCCGCGCCGAGGCCCGCTGGCGGGTGGGGGAGCCGTCAACCGAGCTCGTCGACCTCCAGGTCGCGCTGGTGCTCGCGGCGGCGCCGACGGTGCGGCCCGGCGGGCGTCTCGTCTACTCGGTCTGCACCCTCACCGCGGCCGAGACGACCGGCGTCGCGACCCGGGTTCTCGACGCCCTCGGCGACGACTTCGCGGTCCTCGACCCGCCACCCGCGCCGTGGCGACCGTGGGGACCAGGCGCGCTGCTGTTGCCCCAGGATGCCGGCACCGACGGGATGTTCGTGCTCGTGCTGCGCCGGGTGCCCGGAACCATGGGATCCGGGCGGTAGCGTCGTCCAAGTGCCCGGCCAGAAGCTCGCGCCGTCGATCCTGTCCGCCGACTTCGCCCGGCTCGGCGACGAGGTCACGGCCGTGACCCCCGAGGCCGATCTCCTCCACGTCGACGTCATGGACGGCCACTTCGTCCCCAACCTGACCATTGGACCGCCGGTCGTGGCGTCACTGCGGCGCCACACCCGCCTGTTCCTCGACTGTCATCTCATGATCGACAACCCCGGCGAACTCCTCGCCGACTTCGCCGACGCCGGCGCCGACCGCTGCATCGTCCACGTCGAGCTCGGCGACCCCCGACCGCTGTTCGAGGAGCTGCGCGCCCGCAAGGTCCAGGTCGGCTTGGCGCTCAGCCCCGAGACCCCGTTCGCCGCCGCCGCGCCCTACCTCACCGACATCGACCTGCTGCTGATCATGAGCGTGCACCCCGGGTTCGGCGGCCAGCAGTTCCTCGCCGAGGTCCTCGACAAGGTCCGCGCCGCCCGTCAGGTCATCGACCGGGACCAGCTGCCGGTCGAGATCGAGATCGACGGCGGCGTCCACACCGCCACCGCGCCACTCGCCGCGTCGGCCGGGGTCGACATCCTCGTCGCCGGGAGCGCCATCTTCGGCGCCCCCGACCCGGTCGCCGCGGCCCGCGCCCTGCGCGAAGCCGCGTGGCCGACCGCGGCGTGACACTGGTCGCCAAGGTCCTCACCGTCTCGGACGGCGTCGCCGACGGCACCCGCGACGACCGTTCCGGACGCGCCCTCACCGAACGGCTGACCACGGCCGGGTTCGACGTCGTGGAGCACCGCGTCAGCCCCGACGGCGTCGCCGCCGTCGCCGCCGCGCTCCGCGACCTGACCCGGGACTTCACCGGCCTCGTTGTCACCACCGGCGGGACCGGTTTCGGGCCCCGGGACCTCACCCCCGAAGGCACCCGCGCCGTGCTCACCCGGGAAGCACCCGGCCTCGCCGAGGCGATGCGTCGCGCCAGCGACGCGGACGGGCGCGGGTTCGGCATGCTCTCCCGCGGCGTGTGCGGCACCGCCGGCACCGCGCTGGTCTGCAACCTGCCCGGCTCCTCGTCGGGGGCGCTCGAATGCCTCGACGCGGTCCTACCCGTCCTTCCCCACGCCCTCGACCTCCTCGGCGGAGGGCACCCCCACTGACCGGCCGGACCCGGCCTGACCCCACCACCGGCCCACCCCCCGGACTAGAACACGTTTCAGTTCTGGGCGGGACGGGCTAGAATGGTCCCGAACAACAGCCCTCGGGGTTTGGGTGCAAGTCCCGACCGGCGGTAGCCGACGAGCCGACTCCGGTCCGCTTGCCGGGAGCCCGCGAGCCCACGGCCACCTGTCGTGGTGCCGATCCGGTCCAACGCCGGAGCCGACGGTCACAGTCCGGATGGGAGAGGGTGCGCCGGCGTCGCGCGCCCCGTCCTGCCCGCCCCCGAGGCGGAAGGGACCGAGGTGGACGACACGGAGGCGATGGCCCGGGCGATCACCATCGCCGAACGCGTCCGGCGCCGCACACCCCCGAACCCCTGGGT
>DAIPLE010000174.1:0-4860 GCA_036769425.1 Actinomycetota bacterium | reverse complement strand
CGCGGCGGGCGTCCGCCACGGGTGGGAGACCTCGGACCACATCGAGGTGGATGGCAGGCGTTGGCTGAGCGACGCGAACGTGCCCGCGGCGACGTTGGCATCCGCACCGGCCGGGCCAGTCCAGCCCAGCACCGGTGGCAGGACCTGATCGGCGACGACCGGTGCGGCGCTGGCACCCAGGTGGTAGCCGTCGGGACGCATGACCACACCGTTCACCGTCTCTGGACACTCCGTCCCGATTCCGGGGCAGATGATGGGCCCGAGATCGACGACCTGGATCTGATGAAACACCGCGTAGAGCCGCAACAGGCGGTTCAGCTCGGCCAGGCGCGGGTTGCGCGCCGGGTCGGCCGCCAGCTGGCTCCCTCGGTCCGGGGCCGCGGTCACGATGACGAGTCGAGCACCGGTCGACGTGAGGCGCTGCGCCGACTGATCGATCAGCTGGAGGAAGATCCGGTCCCCGGCCACCGTCCCGATCTGGGCATCGGTCCCGTTGACGAGTCGGTCCCGTTCGTCCCAGGCCGCGCCGAGCCACATCACGACGTCGGGCCGCAGGTCCTGAACGGCCTGGGCCTGCCAGCCCGGCCTCGAGTCGTTACACGCCTGGCTCCACGGGTAGGGCTGGCCATTCGGGTCGAGCGGCACACCGGTGAGGAGGCCACACCCCCCGAAGGCGCGTGACGAGAGCTCGACGCCGTGGGCGCCGGCGACGCCCTCCAAACCTGGGACCAGGCTCTCGGCGAGGGAGTCGCCGACCACCAAGACCCGACTGGCGGACCCCCCTCCGCTCGCCGGTACCTCCACGCCGGTCGACGCCAACGAGACCGCGAGGGCGCGCCGCGGTGGTGCGTCGAGCGGGCTGGAGAACGGTCGGAGCGCGGTCCCCACCGCGACGAACGCCACCGCGGTGACCGCCACCACCACCCCGAATCGCCACCAGCACGGCGGCCGCGCCAGCCCGGTCCGCCGTCGTCGGACTCCAGCCGGCTGGCGCGACGGGCGAATGGGGTCAGCTCGCCGGGAAGCGCACGTATTCGTCGATCAGGACCAAGCCGAGCTCGCGGTCGTGCTCCACCGCACCGGCGATCCGGCCCCGATCCCGGAGATCCTCGACGAGGCGCGTCACGATCGCGTCATAGTTCAAGTCGTCGGTATGGTGTCGCCACGCATCACGCTCCGCGTCGTCGCGAAGGCAGTACGCCTTCCACGAGACCGAGAAGCGCAGCTCGTCCCACGAGTAGCGCGCGAGCTCCTCGCCGGCCCCGTCCCGTAGTGACCACGCTCCCGGGCCGTCGGCGGCAAGGGTCACCCCGGTCCCGATCGCTGGCAGGTCACTGGTGGCGACGGCTCCGACCGACGCCACGCCGTGGAACACGCTGTCGGTGTCCAAGACGAGCGCCGTGTTGGGCTCAATCGGGTGCGTGCACCCCGGCGCGGTGGGCCCGTCAGGCCAGTACAGGAGTGCCCCTCCCTCGCTGCGCTGAAACCAGGCGATTCCGGTCGCGATCGGGAGCCGCCAATCGTCGAACAACCCCGAGTGGTGCATGACGACCAGCAACCACTGCGGAACGGTCTTGCGGTTGGCACCGCGAAACTCGGGGACATCTGTGTGGACCGCGAGTTCCTGGCCCGGCACGAGCAGGTTCGCGTACGCGATCGACGGCTCGATGATCGGGCGGTCATGGATGGCGCGGGCCGCGTCGGCCAGACCAGGGTGATCGAGGAATGGCTCGATGCCCGGGACGATCGGCTCGCCACCGTAGGCGTACTCCTCACGGAAGTAGCTGGTGCGTGATGTGAGCGTGTGTTTGGACTCGCCGCGCTTGCGCTCGCCCGCGAGGCGCAAGAAGTTGCGCATGCTGTCGTGACGCTGCGCGAGTCCTCTCCCGAGGTCGGTGTCGATGTGTTCGCGCTCGGCGTAGGTCCGATAGCACCCATGACGGGTGCAGAGTTCGAGCATCGCGGCGGCCCCCGCGTCGTCGAACAACGGATCGACGGCGACGACCGGGGCGATGTGAGAAGCAAGGCTCATGTCAACACACAGCTCCTCGACAAATGGTGCGACAGCGTAACCCGGCATCACCGAGCGAGACCTCGAGCCGTCAGGGTGACGATGACAGGGCGGCGAGGCCGCCTTCGGAGCCCGCTGGGGCGCGACCAGGGCCCCACGAATCGTCGAGCGCTCGGTGCGCTCCGAGCTTCTGGCGCACTCCGCGCCGGGACCGGCCGCTGGCGGGTGAACCGATCGTGCGCCGCGGACTCGAACGCGACTCCTCGATCAGTTGCCGACCCGCCCCGGGTGGAGGGTCAGGCATTGAGCGGCCCTGGCGGGGTCGACCGTCACCGCAGGGAGAGCGGGCGGGGTGCGGAAGTGCGGATGCGCGAAGTCGAAGTACTGGAGCAGCGAGTTGGCGTGCGCGTCCCGGCGGGTGAGCGGGGCAAGCTGGAACCGGTGTTCGATCAGGCTCAGGATCGAAGTGTGGTCGCTCACCTGATGTGAGACGAAGTGCGGCTTCGAGAACGGGGACACGACCAGCACCGGGACCCGGACGCCGTACCGATCGAACCCTGCGGCAACGTCGCCGGGACCGAGCAGCGGTGCGATGTCGTCAGGCTTCGGGGCCGCTGGCGGCGCGACGTGGTCGTAGTAGCCCCCATGCTCGTCCCAGGTGAGGATCAAGGCCGACGACGACCAGTTGGGACTGGTCATCAGCCCGTGCACGACACTCGCGCTGAACTGCTGGCCGAGCTGAGGGTTCGCCGGGGGGTGCTCGTCGGTTTCGGTGGTGACGGACCCGATGTAGGTGGGCTCGACGAACGCGACTTGCGGGAGGGTACCGGCCTTGGCGTCCGCCAGGTACTGCGAGAAGGGCTTGACGTGGTCCATGTGAGCTTGGACATCGGCAAAGAACGAGGCCGTCGGGAACTGCGCGTCGTAGACCGCCCAGCTGATCCCCGCCTGCTGGAGACGACCGAAGATCGAAGGTTGCGTCCACCCTCCGGCGGGCGGGAGGTCGTTCTTGATGTGACCGAACGACGTCGCGGCCATCTCATAGAACCGATTCGGATAGGTCGGGCCGGGTACCGACGCGAAGTACCGGTCGCCGATCCCGAACGTGTTCGCCAGGCGGTAATAGAGCGGGAGATCACTGGAGTCGTAGTAGCCCAGCGCCCGGCTTCCGGTCGGATCGGCCGCGACGACGTTCTGGGTCGTGAAGCCGTCCATCGCGCCGTTGTTGATCTCGGCGTGCGTTCCAGTCCAGGAGTGGTTGAGGTCCGCGACCTCGCACATGGCGCTCTGATGGAACGGCACGATCGTCGACCCGGCAGGAGCTTTCGGCACCGGAGCGGACGCGGGCTGGCCCTCGCGGTGCAGCGGACCGAAGTAGTTGTCGTACGACCGGTTCTCCTGCATCAACACCACGATGTGCTGCAGCGCGGCCAGGTGGGGAACCGGGCGGACCGGCGCGCGATGCACCACCGCCGCGCTGCTCGTCCCAGAGTTGCCCAGGGTGACCACCACCAGGCCGAGTACCGCCGCGACCGCTCCGAGGCGTCTGATCCCCCACATCCCGCACCCCTCCGTTCGTCCCCCTACACCCCGCATCGTGGACCGGATCAACCCGCGTTGTCGACACGCCTCGGACGAGGGACGTCGGCCCGGAGGCGGTACATCCCTGGACCGGACGTGGGCGGCCGGCCGGGCGGTCAGGGTCGGCGCTCGGGAAGGCCAACGCGGTTCGAGGAGTCAGCGGGTCGCGGGATGCTCCACCGAGCGAACCTGACCGCGAATTCGGGTGAGCCGGGCCCGCTGGGGACCCGATCGCGCCGCGGCGGGTAACCGACATCCAGCGAGACCGAGCGCCAGGCATCGGCTACCGCCGAGGCGGAGACCGCTTAGAAGTGGCCGAGCACGGGGTGCGGAACGTACGGCTCCTCGAGGCGCTTCAAGACGTCGTCGCCGAGCTCCAGCGCTTCGGCCGCAAGGGCGTCCGAGAGATGGCCGAGCCTCGTGGCACCGACGATCGGGGCGGTGACGCCGGGCTTGTGGAGCAGCCAGGCGAGCGCGACTTGAGCCGGTGACACGCCGAGCTCATCGGCGACTTCGGTGACCCGATCGACGACGTCGAAGTCGGTCGGCTGGTTGTAGAGATAGTCGGTGAAGCCATCGGTCTCGGACCGGGTCGTGCGCTTGTCGCCAGCTCGGCTGCGATTCCCGGCCAGAACGCCTCGCGCCAATGGACTCCAGGGGATCACCGCTACCCCTTGGTCGATGCACTGAGGAAGCATCTCGCGTTCTTCTTCGCGGTAGATGAGGTTGTAGTGGTTTTGCATCGTCACGAACGGCGTCCAGCCGTTGCGCTCCGCGACATGTTGAGCCTTCGCGAACTGCCAGGCAAACATGCTGCTGGCGCCGATGTACCGGGCCTTCCCCGAGCGAACGACGTCATGGAGCGCCTCCATTGTCTCCTCGATCGGCGTCCGGTTGTCCCACCGGTGGATCTGGTACAGGTCCACATAGTCCATTCCCAGACGATCCAACGACGCGTCGATCGCCGACAGGATGTGCTTGCGGGAGAGCCCCTTGCCGTTCTCACCCGGCGTCATCGGCATGAACACCTTCGTGGCGATGACGACCTCGTCGCGGGTCAGGAGCTTGCCCACGAGTCGACCCGTCGCCACCTCGCTGGCGCCACCCGAGTACGTGTCAGCGGTGTCAAAGAACGTAATGCCGCCGTCCACGGCCGCTTTCACGATCGGCTCGGCGGCACCCTCATCAAGGACCCACGGGCGCTCGCTGTCGTCTCCGAAGCTCATCATGCCGAGGCACACCCTCGAAACGATGAGACCGGTCCGGCC
>DAIPLE010000173.1:0-4903 GCA_036769425.1 Actinomycetota bacterium | reverse complement strand
GTCGGGCGGGTCTTCGTGAAGATCTGGCCGCTCAACGACCTGTCCTTCCTGTAGTCGCGGCTCCGGTCCCGCACCCAGAAGGGCCTAGCCCGGGCTCCATTCGCTGACGGTCGCGACCATGCGCTGCACATGGTCGCAGTACACCGCGTCGATCCCGAGGTCGAGCATGGCCTGCAGGTGCCGGACCTCTTGGACGTCCCAGGCGAACGCAAGCACGTCGAACCGGTGGAAGAGCACCACGAGACCTTTGCTCCACTCGGAGTAGTGGAGGTTCATCGCGTCGACGCGGGCCGCGGCGACGTCAGCGGCGTGGCGCTCGAGCGAGTCCGGCAGTCGCCGCCGTATCGTCGAGTGCACCAGTCGCACATCCGTCGCGCCAGCGCGCAGCGTGCGCAGCTGGTCGAGACTCGGTGAGCACAGCCACGTGCGGGCCGGATCACCGACCCGGCGCACCATGTCGATGATTGGCTCCGCCGCGGCCGGGTCCTTCACGTCGATCGAGAGGTCGTAGTCGTGACCGAGTTCGGCGAAGAGGTCGGTGAGCCGCGGGACCCCATGCCGGGCGAGGCGCGCCGCGCTCGTGTGCGCGACCCGCAGCTTCCAGAGCCCGAAGAGCGGGCCGCTGACCAAGACGTCGTGGGTGAGGACGACTTCTCCATCCGAGCTGAGCCAGGCGTCGGTCTCGAGGCCTCGGGCACCAGCCTCGAGGCCGGCCCGGAACGCCGGGATGGTGTTCTCGGAGTGGAGGAGCCGAGCCCCCCGGTGAGCGAACGTGATGGGCGCCACAGGGCCGAATCCTGGCCGATCGGCCGGCCTCAAGGGGCTCACCGGGGGTGCCGATGCAGGAGTTGTGGCCATCGTGATCAAGGCCGACTGCCCCGGGTGTGGGGTGGTGCGGCTGGGAGCAAAGGATCTCACCGTCCGGGTCTGCACCGATGACGGGTCGGGGGCGTACTGCTTCCGATGCGCCGAGTGCGGATCGGCGGTCTCCCACGAGGCCAGCGTGCCGGTGTACGAGCTGCTGGTCTCGGCGGGGGTCAAACGGGTCGACTGGTGTTGGCCCGACGACCTCAACGATCGGCCCGGCGGGCCCCGATTCACCCACGACGACCTGCTCGACTTCCATCTGCTGTTGGACCACGACGACGAGGAGTGGAGCCGACAGCTCACCGCGTCCACCCGGGACGCCAACTCGAACTCGACCTGATCGCTCCCGGCCCGACGAGGGTCGTGGCCAGGGTAAGACGGTACGATGCCGGACGGACTCGCGCGAAGGGAGCGTCCGTGTCGCTCGGCCCAGCCGAGATCCTGTTGCTGGCGGTGGTGGCGCTGGTGTTCGTGGGTCCTCGGCGACTCCCGAAGCGGCCCGGCACCTCGGACCAGCGTGGCGGGACCTGCGCCGCGACCTTGCCGACGTGATGGTCGCGGACGCCACCAACCCCGTCGCCACGGCTCCGCAGCTGAGCTCGCGGGAGGCGGCGATCCGCGGCGGCTCCGGGCCTCCCGTCGGAGCGGACGGCACCCCCGAGGGGTCGGCGTAGGACGTGTCTCCGAGGAGTCGCGATGCCCGGATGACGGTCATCGAGCATCTGACCGAGCTGCGTCGACGGATCCTCATCTCGATCTTCGCCATCGTGGCCACGGCGTCGCTCTGCTACTGGTTCGCGCCCGACATCATCCGGTTCTTCCTGCACTACTACAAGGACGTCACGCACGGAAAGAAGACCGCCTTCATCTTCACCGGGCCGCTTGACGCGTTCGTCACCCGGCTCAAGGTCGCCACCTATTCCGGGATCTTGTTGGCGTTGCCGGTGTGGCTCTGGCAGCTGTGGCGGTTCATCACCCCCGGGCTGAGCAAACGGGAAAAGAAGTACGCGATCCCGTTCATCCTCAGCTCGCTGGTGCTCTTCGCCGCCGGCGGGACGGTCGCGATGCTGATCCTGCCGAAGGCCCTGGACTTCCTCCTCAAGGCGGGAGGCACCGAGCTCCAGCCTCTGCTGACCGCCGACCGGTATCTCACCCTCGTCTTGCTGATGATCCTGGCGTTCGGCTTGGCGTTCGAGTTCCCAGTGGTGTTGGTGTTCCTCCTCCTGGCCCGAGTGATCACCACCAAAGGGCTCCGGCGTCGCCGCCGGTACGCCATCGTGGGCATCTTCGCCTTCGCCGCGATCATCACCCCCAGCCAGGACCCCTACTCTCTGTTCTTCATGGCGATCCCGATGTGCCTGTTCTATGAGGGCAGCATCATCATCGGCCGGATCATGAAGCGATGAGCCCCGACCGACGCCGCACCTACCGCCCCCCCCGGGATCGTCGCGAGGTCCTGATCGCCGTCGCCGCGGTGACGGCGGTGCTCGTCTTCACCGCCGTCATGGTGTGGGTGCTCGGGCCGCACCCGAGCGGGTCGTCCAGCCCGTCATCGCCGTCGCCGATTCCGACCTCGACCGCGACAACGACGCCGTCGAGCACGGCCACGTCCACGACGGGTTCGACGCCGAGCAGCACGTAGGGCAGGTGAGCGGGCGCGGCGAGTTCGAGGCGGCGCTCGGGTTCACGCTCGACGACTTCCAACAGCGCGCCCTCGACGCCATCGACGCCGGCCAGTCGGTGCTCGTCGCGGCACCGACCGGGTCGGGCAAGACGATCGTCGCCGAGTACGCGGTCAACCGGGCCCGGGCGCTCGGCGGCAAGGTCTTCTACACGACGCCGCTCAAAGCCCTGTCGAATCAAAAGTTCGCCGATCTGCGCCGCGTCCACGGTACCGACACCGTCGGGTTGCTCACCGGTGACAACTCGATCCATGGTGACGCACCGGTCGTCGTGATGACGACCGAGGTGCTGCGCAACATGATCTACGCCGCGTCGCCCGCGCTCGAAGGGTTGCGCTACGTGGTCCTCGACGAGGTCCACTACCTCCAGGACCGGTATCGCGGCGCAGTCTGGGAGGAAGTCATCGTCCATCTCGCGCCCACCGTCGATCTGGTCTGCCTGTCAGCGACGGTGTCGAACGCCGAAGAGTTCGCAGACTGGATCGCGACCGTCCGGGGGGCGACGACCGCGATCATCGAGGAGCGTCGACCCGTCGCGTTGCGCCACCGCTACCTGGTGGGGGAGCGGGGCGTCGACACCCTCCATCTGCTCCCCACCTTCGTCGGTGACGGCGACGACCTGCGCCCGAACCCCGAGGCCTCCCGCCTCGACCGGCGTCAGGGTCGGGGCGGCGCCCGCGCCGCCACCGGACGGGCCCGAAGCCGCCTGGTCGCCCCGGGCCGGGTCGAGAGCCTCGACCGGCTCGCCGACGACGCCATGCTCCCGGTGATCGTGTTCGTCTTCAGCCGCAAGGGCTGCGAGCAGGCGGTCCAGCAGTGCCGGGCGGCCGGCGTGCGCCTCACCACCCGGGCGGAGCGCGACACCATCCGCGGGATCGCCGATTCGCACCTCACCGATCTTGCTGCGGATGACCTGGCGGTCCTCGGCGTCGACGCCTGGCTCGACGGGCTCGGGGCTGGAATCGCGGCGCATCACGCCGGGCTGGTCCCGCCGATGAAAGAAGCGGTGGAAGAGGCGTTCGCGGCCGGCCTGGTCAAGGTCGTGTACGCGACCGAGACGCTGGCCTTGGGGATCAACATGCCGGCCCGGTCGGTGATGATCGAACGGCTGACGAAGTTCACCGGCGAACGCCACGAGTTCCTGACCCCGGGGGAGTACACCCAACTCACCGGCCGGGCGGGGCGGCGCGGGATCGACGACGTCGGCTACGCCACCGTGTGCTGGAACCCGTACGTCACCTTCGAGCAGGTCGCCGGCCTCGCCGCTCGACGCACCGACGCGCTCACGTCGTCGTTTCGCCCCACTTACAACATGACGGTCAATCTGGTGCGCCGCTACTCGGCCGAAGACGCGCATCACCTGCTGAACCTCTCGTTCGCGCAGTACCGAACTGACCGCGACGTCGTGGCCCTCGAACGGCAGCTCGAACGCAGCCGGGAGCAGCTTGCCCGTCAACTCGAACGGGCCCGCAGCGACACCGGCGACGTCGAGGAGTACCGGCGGCTCGTCACGCAGCTCGAAGCGGCCCGCCGGGGGCGAGGCGCGGCGTCACAGGTCTCGGCGGCGCTCGAGCGGCTCCGGCCCGGCGATGTGCTCTGGGTCGGTGGACGCGGCGGGCGGGTGGCGGTCCTTGCCCACGACCGGCGCCGCGGCGGCCTCCCCCGGGTGTTGGCCCTCACCGCGGGCAAAGCGCTCGTCCGGCTGGGGTCTGACGACTTCCCCGCCGCGCCCCGACCCATCGGACGGATCGAGCTGCCGGAGCCGTACGCCCCCCGCAACCCGAACTTTCGCCGCGAGACCGCGCAGCGGCTCCGTCGCGCCAAGGTCCGCGAGCACGAGCGGGGAGCGGCACCCGACACCATCGCCGAACTCGAGGCCGCGGTCGCGGCCCATCCGGTTGCTGTGGACCCCGCCCGGGAGGCGCGGCTGCGGGCCTCGGCGAGCGTCGAACGCATCGAGCGCGAGATCACCCGCCTGGAACGACGGGTCCGGGGCCGAAGCGACAGCCTCGGCCGCCAATTCGACCGAGTCCTCGGGCTCCTCGAATCGTGGGCCTACGTCGATGGTTGGTCGCTGACCCCACCCGGCGCGATCCTGGCCCGCCTCTACACCGAGACTGACCTGCTGCTCGCCGAAGCGGTCCGCGAGGGACGCGTCGACGGGCTGACGACAGCGGAAACCGCGGCGGTCGTGTCCTGTTTCACCTACGAGCGGCGCGGCGCCGCCGATGCAGCCGCCCCGCCGATGCGATGGCCGACGCGGCGGGTCGCCGAGCGGGCCCGCGAGATCGAATCGGTGTGGCAGACCCTCGTGAAGGCCGAAGACGACGCCGGGCTGCCCCAGACCCGCCCAC